>NZ_QSCK01000037.1:0-4995 GCF_003463035.1 Roseburia sp. OF03-24
CTTATTTTCGTACAACGGAACAAAAATTACTTCGGCTTTGCGCAAGATGCCACTCACAGACCTACAACACACCATTTGGACGGGTGACTCATATCACCCACAAACCATCATTTGTTGGGAAAAAGGTACACAAATTATTTTAAGAAATACATCCGGTTCTGTCAAATTGCATTTTATTCAGTGCTTTAATGCTTTAAATAAAAAAAGTACTTGATATTATCAGAAAAAGAGGATATCATGTTACTAAAATAATTTTGCGTAAGAAAACAAGGAGGAAAATCCTCTGCTCCTGTAAAGACAGTCACATTTTCCTTCGGAAAACAAGGAGGATTTTAAATATGGAAAAGCGTATTTCAGGCCACACAGGTCTTTTAGCATTGATCGGTTCACCGGTTGGTCATTCAGGATCACCGGCGATGTACAATTACAGCTTTGAGAAGCTGGGATTAGATTATGCTTATGTGGCTTTTGATATAAAGGAAGATAAAGTAAAGGATGCAATCGCTGCAATGAAGACTTTCAATATGCGTGGCTGCAATGTTACCATGCCGGATAAGGTTGAGGCTGCAAAATACATGGATGAATTGTCACCGGCAGCACAGATCATTGGTGCGGTCAATACGATCGTCAATGATAACGGAAAACTGACCGGTCATATCACAGACGGCGAAGGTTTTGTACATAATTTAAGAGATCACGGTATCGAGATCAAAGGCAAAAAGATCACGGTAGCCGGAGGTGGTGGTGCCGCAACAGCGATTCAGGTACAGTGTGCCTTAGATGGTGCGAGAGAAATCTCTATTTTCAATATCAAGGATGCATTTTTTGAGAGAACACTGCAGACTGCAGAGAAGATCAAAAAAGCAGTGCCGGAGTGTGTGGTAAATGTATATGATATTGCAGATACCGCAAAAATGACAGAGGAGATCCAGTCAAGTGATATTTTTGCAAATGCCACGATCGTTGGAATGAAACCGATGGATGACCAGAGCGTTGTAAAAGATCTGTCTGCATTCCGTCAGGGACTTGTTGTTGCAGATGCTGTATATAATCCGGAAGAGACAAAGCTTTTAAGAGAAGCAAAAGAAGCAGGATGCACCTGTGTTGGTGGAAAAGGAATGCTATTGTGGCAGGGGGTTGCTGCATTCAAACTTTACACCGGACAGGATATGCCGGTCGATGATGTGAAGAAGTTATTTTTCAGCTAAAATCTGAAGAATATTGGATGGAAAGAAGAAAGCATATATAAAATTGTGATGTATTCAGAGCAAAACTGGATATTGGATGAAAGAATATATATAAAAACAGTCTGGGATTTTTGAAATTCCAGGCTGTTTTTATGATGAGCGGTATTTTGCCTACGATTACTATTTTATAGGAAATTATATCCTATGAATTAAAATACTCTCTGGGATTACAGATAATCATGTTTTGCAAGTACATTTAAGATATTACGTCCTTCTTCAGTACCTTCAATGATTCTTCTTGCACGTTTACTGTCACCGATATTTACGATCTCCACGTTAGTATCAGCGAAAGTCTCCTCCAACTGATCTAAGATCGGGTTGTTTGCTCTCATACCAAGGCAGATGAATCCATAACCAAATGGAATTTCTTCGATCTCACCCTGTGGGTTTTTAACGATAAAGCGATCGTTCTGAACTTCCTGCAGTGCAGTATTTGTCATTTGTTTTACATTGTATTTTGCCATCTTAGCGTTGGTATCGCATTTTGTAACCGGATCAAGACCATTTCCGATCATTGGAAGCATCTCTACCATGGTTACATCAGAACCACGCTCGGTAAAGAATTCCATTACGTCAAGACCTACGGCACCACCACCGATGATCGCAACTTTTTTGCCATCCATTTTTTCAGGATATTCATTGATGCGGTCGATCATCTTTAATACAGTAGCAACGTTGCTGTTATCTTTGTCAACAAGGTCATGCAGACCGGTGATCGGTGGTAATGTAGGTACAGAACCTGTTGCATTTACGATGATATCCGGGTTCAAGCTCTTTACTAATTCTGGTGTAGCACTTGTATTTTTGAAGATGAATAAGTTGTGAAGTTTGCTTGCACGGTGAATCATATAGTTCGGGAAGTCAGCTAAACGTTTCTTGTCCGGAATCTTGGAGATTACGGAAGCAAGTCCGCCAAGCTCTGCTTTTTTCTCGATTAAGAAAGTGGTACATCCGACTTCGGCTGCAGTGCAGGCTGCCTCTAAACCTGCGGTACCGCCACCGATGACTACGACGTTGCAAGGTTTGTTGATCTTATGCTTCATGTAATCTTCGCCTGAGTTGACTGCCGGGTTTACAGTACAACGGATCGGCTGATTTAATCCGATACGATGTCCTGCACATCCGATATTACAGGAAATACATTTACGGATATCACATTCTTTTCCAAACTCAACTTTGTTTACCCATTCCGGATCTGCGATCAGTCCACGACCCATTCCGATGAAATCAGCATCACCTTTTGCTAAGATATCCTCAGCAACTTTCGGATCACGGATGTTACCAACGGTCATACATGGTTTGCCATATTTTTCTTTTACAGCCTTTGCCATGTAAGAACGCCATCCGTCCGGTAAATAGTTTGCATCGATCTGGTACTGGATGGAACCATTCAGACCACAGGAAACGTCAAATACATCGACTTCTTTTTCAAAGTACTGTAAATACTCTAAGGTATCCTCTAAAGTATTTCCACCTTCTACCATCTCGTCAGCACTGATACGAACGAAGATCGGGAAGAAAGGTCCGACCTGTTTGCGAACTTCCTCGATAACCAGTTTGGCAAATCTTGCACGGTTTTCCGGAGAACCGCCAAATTCGTCTGTTCTCTTATTGGTAGTAGGAGAAAGAAACTGGCTGATCAGGTAAGAGTGTCCTGCATGGATCTCAACTGCATCGAATCCACAGATCTGTGCACGTTTTGCAGCTTCACCGTATTTTTTTACAATATGCATGATCTCGTCTTTCTCTAATGGACGAGGAATCTCTCCGCCTGCTTTAGAAGGTACATCAGAAGCAGAAACCGGCTGCATTCCGATACGGGAAGACATTGCAGAAGCACCTGCATGGTTTAACTGGATCGCGATACATGCGCCGTGTTTGTGTACGTTTTCACATAATTTGAAAAGACGCGGGATATAGTTGTCTAAATCGATACGAAGCTGTGTAGTACCGTTAGAACCCTGAGGGGAATCAACACTTGCGTTTTCTACGATCAAAAGACCAGTACCGCCTTTTGCACGCTGCTCATAGTAATTAATATGAAGGAAACTCATTTCTCCGTTCTGCTCACCATAGTTTGTTCCCATTGGTGTCATAACGATTCTGTTTTTTACGGTCATACGACGGATGGTCATTGGTTCAAAAATATGAGGGTATTTGCTTTTCATGATAAAATCTCCTTTGCATTTAAATGAATAAATTGTGTAGTTGAGATTGTTGGATGGTGAAAACTGCAGCATAGCTTTTAGAATGTCAGAAAACGTGGCGCGGTAGGCGTGCAGTTTTGAGCGGGCAGATAATTGTGTTTTAGATAGTTACTTTTTTAACAATGAAAAAGTCTGTGTGCTCTTTCTGTGATTAATGTACCCCGAAATATTAAAAAAATCCAATTCGTTTTTTCGGGGAAAATGATAGATTTTCTCTATTGATTCTGCGCGGTAAGATTGTTATTCTTATAATATTGAAACAATTCGGAAGAAACCGGGGGATGGATTCATGAATTTAAGTCAGTTACAGTATTTTAAGACATTGGCAAAGGAAGAACATTATACAAGGGCGGCGCAGATCTTATCGATTACACAGCCATCATTAAGTCATGCGATCGCACAGTTAGAGCAGGAACTGGGAACGAGATTGTTTGAAAAAAAAGGCAGAAATGTTGTTCTGACACGTTATGGAAAGATTTTTCTTCCATATGTGGAAGAATCCTTAAAAGTATTAGAGGATGGGGTGCAGCGGACAAAAGAATTAAATGGAAGCAAAGAAGGTATGATACATCTTGCTTATATTTATACTTTAGGCAGTACATTTGTACCGAAAATGGTGCGGAGATTCTTAGATGCTTACCCGGATTACCATATTGAGTTTCATTTTATTGTCGGAACGACAGGAGATATTTTAGAGGGACTGAAAAATGACAGGTATGATATGGTATTCTCCTCTTATCAGGACGGGGAGCCGGATATCGAATTCCGGCAGATCGGCGATCAGAAGTTAGTGCTTGCCGTACCGAAAAACCACCCGCTTGCCATGTACGATACGGTGGATTTAAAAGATACCGTAGATTATCCACAGATCTATTTCCAGAAAGGAAGCGGACTGCGCCCGGTGATCGACCAGATGTATGAACAGATCAGCGTATTTCCAAAGATCGCCTTTGAAATAGAGGAAGACGGCAGCATGGCAGGACTTGTCGCCCAGGGATTTGGCATTGCAGTCATGCCGGATATTCCAATCTTAAAAACCCTCGACGTCAAAACCCTGACCATCACAAACCCGGAATACGAACGCCATGTCTACCTTGCCACCATGAAAAAACGCTACCTCTCCCCCGTAGCGAAATCCTTTATCCAGTTTGTCACGCAGGAGACAGAGTGAAGCGAAACTCACCGATACAGAAAACAGAGTGAAGCGAAACTCATCGATACAGAAAACAGAGTGAAGCGAAACTCACCGATACAGAAAACAGAGTGAAGCGAAACTCATCAATACAGTAAAGTCAGTTGTGAGGCGGGAACCCATTTATAAGAAGGTGCTCTGGAGCCGCCGGTACTTAGCGACCGTATTCTGGTCGCTTAGTACCGCTGCGAGCGACAGGCAGCGCAAGCGTGCCTTCGTTAAATGGGTTCCCGCCTCACAATATTCACAGCCTGCAATGAGTTTCGCGTAAGCTGACAGCCGCATTATCAATGGAATGAGTTTCGGGCAAGCTGACAGCCGCATTATCAATGGAATGAGTTTCGGGCAA
>NZ_QSCK01000037.1:5005-36416 GCF_003463035.1 Roseburia sp. OF03-24
TGCATTATCAATGGAATGATTTCCGTACAAACTGGATAAATCTCTGCACAGCCGGCAGTTGATATTTTCCCCGCATATATCCCATATATACCGTGTGTGAAAAAGTTTCCTGTGAAATGAGCGGCCTGATGCAGATATCATCCCTGTGAATCGTATCAACATCGGCAACGAGAGCAATCCCAAAGTTTTTTGCCACAAGTGAGGCAATTCCGTTTTCATCCGGAGACTCGCAGATAAAATTCGGGATCACTCCGTGGTCATTAAAAAAGTTACGTGTGTATTTGCCAAGACCGGAATGTCTTGCGTATCCAAGCACCGGGTATTTTTCGAAATCCCCGGCTTCAATTTCAGCTTTTTTACCGAGAGGATGTCCTATGGGAAGGATTGCCACAAGGTCCTGCTTTATAATAGGTATAAACTCAATATTTGGTTCATTCGCAGAGTAGGAACCAAAGATCAGATCATAAGAACCTTTCTTCAGACCTTCTATATTCATGGAAGTAATATCCTGAAAAAAATGAAACGTAATATTTTTATTCTGCTCTAAGGAAAGAAAAGCGCGTACCGTATTTGGAATAAATTCACGGGCAAGCGGGGAAACATAAGCTATATCAATATGTCCACCGTTTGTTGCAATCTGCTGCATTTTATTTGAGGCGCGTGTAACATCATCTAAAATCTGCGTGACATGCTCTAAAAAAATCTCCCCGGCTTTTGTGAGCGTGACATTTCGCCCGCGTTTTTCAAAAAGTGTGATACCAAGTTCATTTTCTAAAGCAGCAATGGAACGGCTTAAACTTGGTTCTGAAATATTCATTTTTTCTGCTGCCTGGTTGAAGTGCTGAAGGACGGCTGCTTGGTAAAAATAACTCAATTGATTAAGTGTCATGTATAGATCTCCTTATAAATGATAGATAATATCTATGGATTACAAAATAAAACCATTGTTTTTGTACACATTATATCATGATTAGTACATTAAAACTATTAAAAAAGCATGAAATTGGCATTGGATGTATTGAAAAAAGCGTTGTATAATAATTACATCAGAGGTTGTTAAGTTTTTAACAAAGCGGGCAGGTAATGTTAAAAACATGAAACTAAATAAGAAAATCAAACAAAAAAGAAAAAGGAGAACACTACTATGGCAGAGAGAATCACAGGTCACACAGAGCTTATCGGATTAATGGCTTACCCAATCAGACATTCAAGTTCACCGGCAATGCACAATGAGGCATTTGCATATTTAGGACTTGACTATGCTTACCTTGCATTCGAGGTTGACAACAGTACCTTAGAGGATGCGATCAAAGGTCTTCGCGCATTAAAGATGGTTGGTTCTAACGTATCTATGCCAAACAAAACAGTTGTTGGTCAGTATCTTGATAAATTATCACCGGCTGCAGAGCTTTGCGGAGCTGTAAATACGATCGTTAATGACAACGGTGTATTAACAGGACATATCACAGATGGTATCGGATTTATGCAGGCATTAAAAGACAACGACATCGACGTGATCGGAAAGAAAATGACCATCGCAGGTGCCGGCGGAGCTGCAACAGCAATCGAGATCCAGGCTGCATTAGATGGCGTAAAAGAAATCTCTATCTTCAATATTCATGATAAATTCTGGGAGAACGCAGAGGCAACTGTTAAGAAGATCAATGAGAGAACAAACTGCAAAGCTACTCTTTATGATTTAGACGACAAAGAGAAATTAAGAGAAGAGATGGCAGATTCTTACATCTTCGTAAACGGAACAGGTGTTGGTATGAAACCGTTAGAGGGAATGTCCGTTGTTCCTGATAAATCTTTCTTCCGTCCGGAACTGATCGTTGTAGACGTACCTTATTCTCCGCTTGAGACAAAGATGCGTTCCATGGCAAAAGAAGTTGGATGTAAGACAATGAACGGTCTTGGCATGATGTTATTCCAGGGAGCAGCAGCATTTAAACTCTGGACTGGAAAAGATATGCCGATCGAGCACATGAAAGAAGTATTAAACATCAAATACGAATAAAATCCCCCAGTCACATGCGGCGGTATGAAAAAATGCCGTTGCATCACAACTCAAATTGAGGAGAAAATCAATGAATAAAAAATATTTACCGAGCGCACTGATTCTTTATTTAAATTATTTTATCCATGGTGTCGGATGTTCTATTTTAGGACAGGCAGTGATCAAGGAAGCTCTTGCTGCATCCTGGGGTGTGGAAGCTATGGCGATCACAGCTATTTCTGCCGCACTTGGACTGGGAAGACTGATCGCACTTCCATTTGCAGGTCCTCTTTCTGATAAGTTAGGACGTCGTATCTCTACTGCAATCGGAAGCGGTTCTTATGCAGTATATCTGATCGGTCTTGCGCTTGCATTTAATGCAGGAACAAATGGTGGATATCAGATCGCATATATCTGTGCCATCATCGGAGGTATTGCCAACTCTTTCCTTGATACCGGAATTTACCCGGCTGTAGGTGAGATCATTTACAAGGCACCGGGTGTTGCAACAATGGGAATTAAATTCTTCATTGCGATCGCACAGATGATCCTGCCGTTCGTACTTGGCGTAACGGTAGCAACAACAGCAGCAGGTCTTACATCTTATAACACATTATTCTTTGGATGTGGTATCATTTATATTGTATTATTAGTATTAGTAATGCTTTTCCCTCTTCCGGATGCGGATCAGAAGGCAGCGGGAGAAAAAGAAGGACTGATCGCCAGCTTAAAACATACACATTTTTCCATCGAGTCTGTTGCAATGATCCTGATCGGTTTTACCTGTACCGGTACATTCCAGCTCTGGTTAAACTGTGCGCAGAACTTTGCAAAAGAGAATGTGGGCTGGACAGATCCTTCCATCATGCAGACTTACTATTCCGCAGGAACAATGCTTGCACTTATCGTAACAGCAATATTAACAAGAAAAATTAAAGATGTCAGATTTATCGTGATCTATCCGGTAATCTGTCTTGCTACATTAATTGTTGTATTAGTTGGAAAGAGCCAGCCTCTTATGATCGCAGGTGCATTCCTGATCGGCTGGGCAGGCGCAGGCGGACTGCTTCAGATCGCTACATCAGTCTGCAACATGCTTTTCCCGAAAATCAAGGGAACGGTAACGGCACTTGTTATGATCGCTTCCTCACTGTGTAATTATACGATCCTGACAGCAGCATCAAAGATGCAGCCTTCACAGGTTATGGTTATGAATATCGTATTAACAGCAGTAGGTGTATTACTTGGATTATTTGTAAATCTTCGTTATACAAGTATGGTTGTGCAGGCAAAAGCAGATAATTAAAAAAGATTCGTGTGAAGAATCATATAAGAGATTTTTACACACAGGAATGGAGGATTCATATGAGCAACTATGTAGAAGTCCGCGGTGTCAGAATCGGTGAAGGCGTGCCGAAGATCTGTGTACCGATTGTTGGTAAAACAAAAGAAGAGATTCTTGCAGCAGCAAAATCTTTTGCAGATGTAAAAATGGATGTTGTTGAGTGGCGTGTTGACTGGTTTGACGGTGTGTTTGATTTTGCACAGGTCGAGGACGTATTAAAAGATCTTCGTCCGGCACTTGGCAATACACCGATCCTGTTCACTTTCCGTACCTCTAAAGAGGGTGGCGAGAAAGCGATCGAGCCAGATGTTTATGTAGAATTAAATAAAAAAGCAGCAGCAACAGGGCTGGTTGATCTGGTTGATGTGGAGGCTTTCACAGGTGATTCTTATGTGAAAGAGATCATTAAAGCTGCACATGAAGCTGGTGTGGCAGTTGTTGCTTCCAATCATGACTTTGACAAGACACCGGATAAAGATGATATCGTAGGACGTCTCCGCAAAATGCAGGATTTAGACGCAGATATTCCGAAGATCGCAGTAATGCCGCAGAATAAAAAAGATGTTTTAACACTTCTTGCAGCAACAGAAGAGATGGTATCTGAATATGCAGACAGACCGATCATCACCATGTCTATGGCAGGAACTGGTCTGATCAGCCGTCTCTGTGGTGAAGTATTCGGTTCTGCACTGACTTTTGGAGCAGTTGGAAAAGCATCTGCACCGGGTCAGATGAATGCAGCAGACTTAAATACAATTTTAAATCTGATTCATGAGAGTATGTAAGAATAGCCATAAAAATGGATGTCCCGTATCGAGACAATTCTCATAAGAAAACAAAACCGGATGTCGAATGGAGTTTTTTGACATCCGGTTTTTGTTAGAATTGCATTAGAAAAAACAGAGAAATCTGATAAGATATAATAATAAGTATAAAATCGTTTATTACAAATGAATGATTTTGTATATTGATAAAGAGAAGTTATACGAAGGAAGGAGAAAAGGCTGCATGAAAAAATTTATTCATGTCATAGACGAAAGTCTTGAAGAAATTCTGATGGTTCTCATGTTAGCGGCTATGACGCTGATCATGGGATGTCAGGTATTTTCCAGATATATTCTTGGAGTATCGCTTTCGTGGTCAGAGGAGATCACAAGATATCTGTTTATATGGTCTGCATTTTTAAGTGTGAGTCTCTGTACCAGAAAATGCATTTCTATCAAGGTGGATCAGTTTATCAAAATGTTCCCAAAACGTGGAAAAACTATTTTTAAAATCACAAATCTGACCGTAGAATTTGTATTTTTTATTTATCTGATACCGTTCTCCTTCCTGTATTTAAAGGCAACGATCGAGAGTGGACAGGTCAGCCCGGCATGTGGACTGCCAATGTATTATGTACAGTCGGCCCCGTTTTTCTGCTTTATTCTGACCGCATTCCGTATCGTGCAGCGCTGGTTTGGTGAGTGGCGTATTTTGCTTGGAAAAGAAAAGAAGCCATTAGAAGAGGGTAATATCGCGTCCGTGATCGAGGAAGCAGTGATTGAGGCTCCGGAACAGCCGGATCATGTAAATACAGATGATTCACATTCTGCAGTGGGAAAGGAGAAATAGATGTCAGCAGTTGTTGTTTTTATTATTTTTGCCATATGTCTTATCATTGCAATTCCGATCTCTATTTCACTTGGAATTGTAGCTGTACTGCCGGGAGCATTTGATGCTTCTTTTACGGCAAGTGCAGGATATGTCATCCGTTCCATGGTCGGAGGAATTGACAGTTTCCCGTTACTTGCAGTGCCGATGTTTGTGCTTGCGGGAATCCTCATGGCACACGGCAAGATTTCAGAAAAATTATTTGATGTATTTGTATATTTCCTTGGAAATAAAAGAGCGGGGATTCCATGTGCAGTGATTATTACCTGTCTGTTTTATGGAGCAATTTCAGGTTCTGCACCGGCGACCGTTGCTGCGGTCGGAAGTATGACGATCCCGCTTTTGATCGAACTTGGTTATGAAAAGGATTTTTCCACGGCGATCGTTGCGGTGGCGGGCGGTCTTGGCGTTATCATCCCGCCGAGTATCCCGTTTATCATGTATGCGATGGCAACCGGTGAATCGGTCAGTGACCTGTTTTTGGCAGGTATCGTACCGGGCATGATGATCAGTGCACTGCTGATCTTTTACGCATATTATTACTGCCGCCATCATGGAGAAGACAGAGAAAAGATCCAGGCAAAAATGAATCAGCTCAAAGAAAAAGGTTTCTTCAATATTTTAAAAGAGAGCATCTGGGCACTGCTCAGTCCGGTGATCGTACTTGGCTGTATTTATACCGGTGTGGCATCACCGACAGAGGCGGCTGTCATTTCTGTATTTTATTCTTTATTTGTCAGTCTGTTTATTTATAAGTCCATTAAAGTAAAACAGATCTGGGGCATTATGGTGGAGGCGATGAAGACCTATGCACCGATCTTATTTATCCTTGCAACATCGACGGCATTTTCGCGTGTACTTACGCTGATGCAGGTTCCGCAGGATGTCAGCGCATGGATCATGACACATTTTTCAAATGAGATCGTACTGCTTCTTGTGATCAATGTGGTACTCTTGATCGTTGGTATGGTCATGGATACGACTCCGGCGATTCTGATCTTAAGCCCGATCTTACTGCCGATCGTGCAGCATGTTGGAATGAATCCGATCCACTTTGGTGTCATGATGATCGTAAACCTTGCAGTTGGATTTGTTACACCTCCGGTCGGTGTCAATCTGTTTGTGGCAAGTTCGCTTACGAATGTGCCGATGATGCAGATCGCAAAAAAAGCAATGCCAATGATCGGATATTTCCTGCTTGCACTGCTTTTGATCGCATTTATTCCGGCAATCAGTCTTTGTCTGCTTTAAAAGGAGGGCAAATAATTGAAAAAATATAAGGAAAAAATAGTGTGCGGAGTGCTTGCAGGTGCGGTACTTTTGATGAGCGGCTGCGGAAATAAAGACGCACAGGATCAGGTGAGAGTACAACGGTATGCATGGCCGCTTGGAAGTTCGAGTCCGGAGGATACAGTCACACAGATCTATGCGGAGAAATTTGCTGAGGAAGTGGAACGCTTAAGTGATGGAACTATGCTGATTTCTGTTTATCCAAACAGTGTACTTGGCGGAGACAGGGAATTATTAGAATCCTGTAAAGAAGGGGATATTCCTTTTGTGGTACAGAACACGGCACCGCAGGTAACTTTTATGCCGGATGTTGCAGTATTTGATATGCCGGCAGTGTTTGAAACCATCGATGAAGTGCGGGAACATGTGGATAACCCTGACTTCCTTTCTATGATGCAGCAGGTATATGGAGATGCAGGATATGTTCTTTTGGGATATGCCGATCAGGGATTCCGTGTCATGACGACAAACCGTAATGTACAGTCTATTTCTGATTTTAAGGGACAGAAAATCCGTACCATGGAAAACTCCTATCATATGGCTTACTGGAAAGCGCTTGGTGCAAGTCCGACACCGATGACATTTTCAGAGGTTTATATCGGGTTGCAGCAGGGAACCATTGATGCGCAGGAAAATCCATACGAGGTTATTGTTTCTAATAAGTTGTATGAACAGCAGGACTATGTTGTTGAGACAAACCATCTGCCACACCTGATCTCACTGATCGTCAGTGATGAGTTTTTTGAGGGTTTAACAGATGAACAGCAGGAGATTATCCGGGAAGCTGCGGAGACGGCAAAAGAATATGCCAGAGAGCAGTCGGATGAGCGTATCGCATCCCGTATCCAGACAATTGAAGAGAGCGGTACAAAGATCATTTCACTGAGTGATGAGATGTATAGCCAGATCCGGGAACTTTGTAAACCTGTGTATGAGTCGATTGAAAACAATGTTTCTGAAGATCTGATTGATGCATATCTTGGTGATATGAAAGATGTGATTGAATAAAAAGCTGTAAAAAATGATATCATACACTTTAAAACATAAATACTTTAAAGTGTTAAAATATTTTGCTTGCGGAATGCAAGGTATCTTGTTATAATGCTTTTTATAGAATAAAGAGGAAAGTGCAGGTAAATTATAATGGATAAGATAGAAGCAATCCGTGATAAAATTGGAGAATGTGATGATATTATCATCGAACAGCTTGCGGTTCGAATGTCATATATACAGGAAATCATTTCTTATAAGAAAGCAACCGGTATTCCAATCTTACAGCCGGAACAGGAAAAGAAGCAGACAGACGCATTAAAGAACAAACTTGGTGATAATGAGTTTGAGGAAGAGATTCTTGATATTTTCAAATATATCATGAAAAACAGCCGACGTATTCAGGCAAAGAGCCTGTTTGATTACAATATTTTCCTGATCGGATTCATGGGAGCAGGAAAGAGTACGATCGCCGGTGAGCTGAAAGATAAACTTGAAATGGATCGTGTGGAGATGGATCAGATGATCGTAGAAAAACAGGGTATGTCCATTTCTGAGATCTTTGATGAATACGGTGAGGCATATTTCCGTAACTTAGAGAGTAATACTTTAATCGAAATGCAGAAGAGAAAACAGACGATCGTTTCCTGTGGTGGTGGTGTTGTCATGAGAGAAGAGAATACCGATCACATGAAAAAGAATGGACGTGTCGTACTTCTGACTGCAAAACCTGAGACGATCTATGAGCGTGTCAAAGACAGTGATGAACGCCCGATCCTGAACAATAACATGAATGTTGAGTTTATCAGCAGCCTGATGGACAAACGAAAAGACCGTTATGAGGCTGTTGCAGATATTACAGTTGCCACTGATGGAAAAAATGTCACGCAGATCTGTGAGGAGATCATTTCCAAACTGATCGCGTTGGATAATGCAAAAGAGTCAGAAGTATAAGTTTGATTTATGATATGATGAAAAAAGCTATCGCATAAATTGCGGTAGCTTTTTTTGAAAGTATAGCTTGATGTTCTATAACATAATCTTACTGAAAAATGATGGTTTGTGGGTATCATTAATTCCCCGGCAAAGGGTGGTTTCGAGGTTTTGTGAAGGCAAATTGCATCAAGCCGGGACTGTTTTGTTCCGTTGTCCGAAAATAAGGCAATCTAAGTATGCCTGATTAGATTGTGGCGGAGTGACGTGTGCGTCTTAAACGCCCCGTCCAGGGGCATTAAGACTTGTGCTGCCATCCGTGGCAGCACAACACTGTATCGTGAACAGGCAGACTAAGATTGCCTAATTTTCTCCCAAAGTCACAAAACGAATCCTGGCTTGATGCAATTTGCCAGCCGCTAAGTTATGAACCACCCTTCGCCGGGGAACTCATTTTACACCCTTGGCGGTATGTAAATTTTTATGGTGTTCATTTCAAAACTGTCGAAATAAACAAATTGTGGTGATTATGGAAAAATTTAAAATATTTCGTATTATTGGTTTGGCAGTCTGTGAAATGATTCGTGTAATGCAATGTGGCAGATAAAAATTCTGGCAGGTCATTAGGCTGAATATCAATTTCAAATGCACTAAAGCGTAATCAGCTTATACTGGTCACGTCCCAGTCCAATCTTCACTGCATGAGAAATGCAGCTTCTCCACTCCGTATCCGGATGTGTCATATGGAAATGATCGTGATCTTCCTCATTGCCATGAACTTTTATATTTTCACCAAGGACACTGTTTTCCACCGGAGTCATCTGGTTGCACAGATCAGCACAGGCAACGTCAAGTGCGACCGGATCGAAAGATGCTAACATACCGACATTTGGAATGATCGGAATATCGTTTTCTGCATGACAGTCACAATTGGGTGAAACGTCGCAGATCAGTGAAACATGGAAACACGGACGGTCTTTGCAGACAGCTAAACTGTATTCTGCCATCTTATAGTTGAGCATGGCGATGGAATCATTGTAATCAGCAGCGATCGCATCCTTCGGACATACAGCTAAGCAGCGCCCGCATCCGACACATTTATCATGATCGATCGATGCTTTATGATCTTTAAACTGTGGTGCACCGTGCGCACAGATCCGGCTGCAGGCACCACATCCGACACATAAGGACTGGTCTACACTTGGTTTGCCATCGCAGTGCTGCTCCATTTTTCCGGCTCTTGAACCACATCCCATGCCGATGTTTTTGAGTGCACCGCCAAAACCTGCCATCTCGTGGCCTTTGAAATGCGTCAGGGAAATAAAAACATCTGCATCCATGATGGCATGTCCGATCTTTGCTTCTTTGACATATTCACCGTTGATCGGAACGATCGTCTCATCCGTACCTTTTAAGCCGTCACCGATGATGACATGGCATCCGGTCTGGTAAGGGGAAAATCCATTGACATAAGCTGTCTCAAGATGGTCTAAGGCATTTTTACGGCTGCCGACATATAAAGTATTGCAGTCAGTGAGGAAAGGTTTTCCACCTAGTTCCTTGACATAATCGGCAACGACTCTGGCATAATTCGGACGAAGAAATGCAAGATTGCCATATTCACCGAAATGTATTTTGATCGCTGCGTATTTGTCAGTAAAATCGATCGTTTCAAAACCGGCTGTTTTCATAAGACGGTGTAATTTCTGGAGCAGATTTTCATGCTCTGTTGCTTTAAAAGATGTAAAATAAACGTTTGATGCTTCCATACTGTGTGCCTCCTGTATGTTTCATATAAGGGGAGTGCCCGCTCCCGGATATATGATATTTATTATCTATAATTATATAAGAAAAATATAGAAATGTCAGTAGAAAAAATGTCAGATTATGCTATACTAAAGTACAGAATGTTACTGTTTACCCGAAGCGCAGAGTAAGAAAACGGAGGAAAATCCGATGAAACAGCAGAGCAAACCAAAGAAAAGCAAAAAAGAAAACAATCATATGCCGGGCGATTGGTTATATTTTGCACCTGAAAATGTGACAGTACGTCATATTTTTGATGTGCTTACAAATGCAAATGATGATACAATAACAGCATCTTATGAGGTAGAGATCTGGGAGAATGCTGGTGTATTGGAAGTAGGATTAAGTGATGGAGCAACGCTTGATATTGAACAGACAGAGATTCCGGCAAAAGATGAGATCACAGCGGCATTTGCGAAAGAACATGGATGTGAGTGTGTATTTCTTGTTACCATAAAACCGGAAGAATTTGATATCGCAAAGAATGCAATGCAAAAGATCGTGGCTTCTTTAGGCGGACTTTTCTGCGGAGACACCGAGGATTTTACACCAGTATTGTAGTAGAAAAGAGGAAGAATATGACAGAAAAATTATACGATCAGGATGCATATGCAGTAGAGTTCGATGCAAAAGTTTTATCCTGTGAGGCATATCATGATAAAGATGAGAGTGGTTACCATGTTGTATTGGACAGGACACTTTTCTTCCCGGAAGAAGGCGGTCAGAGTCCTGATAAAGGAACGATAAACGGCATAGAGGTGACTGATGTACAGATCAAAAAAGATGTGGTCACACACAGTTTAAAAGAACCGCTTGCTGTTGATGAAAATGTACATGGAAAGATTGACTGGACACATCGTTTTAACAATATGCAGCAGCATTCCGGTGAGCATATATTTTCCGGGATCGTACACAGCAGATTTGGATATGACAATGTCGGATTTCATTTAAGCGACAATATAGTTACAATGGATTTTAATGGTGTCCTGACCGCAGATG
The DNA here is from genome assembly GCF_003463035.1 of Roseburia sp. OF03-24. Lineage (NCBI taxonomy): Bacteria > Bacillati > Bacillota > Clostridia > Lachnospirales > Lachnospiraceae > Roseburia > Roseburia sp. OF03-24. Next base: position 16,021 of record NZ_QSCK01000037.1, read on the forward strand.
AGGTCAAAGAGATAGAGACGGCAGTCAATGATGTGATCGTAAAAAATCTCCCTGTGGAAATTACTTATCCGGCAAAAGAAGAACTTGCAGCACTTGATTACCGCAGTAAGATCGAGATCGAGGGACAGGTGCGTATCGTGACGATCCCCGGCGTGGACGTCTGTGCCTGCTGTGCACCGCATGTAAAGCGTACAGGTGAGATCGGAACACTCAATGTACAGAGCCTTTCTAATTATAAAGGTGGTGTCAGAATCAGTATTTTAAGCGGTTTTCGTGCCTTAGAGGAGGAACAGAAAAAATCACAGATCATTTCAGCAATTTCCGGTACACTTTCTGCGAATCAGGAGCTGCTTCCACAGCTTGTGGAAAAATTAAAACAGTCCAACCAGGATCTGAAATACAAACTGGCACAGGCAAAGCAGAAACTCATTGATCAGAAGATCAAAGAGATTCCAGCAGAACAGGAAAATGTACTTTTGTTTGAGACAGATCTTGATACACCGGTCATGCGTAATGCCATCAATGGGCTTGTGGAAGCACATGACGGGATCTGCGGTATTTTTGTGGAAAAAGAAGACGGTGGTTATAATTTTATCATCGGAAGTAAAACAAAGGACTGCAGGGAGATTGCCGCCCTGCTCCGCGAAAAAACCGGTGCACGAGGTGGCGGAAGTGCGGCAATGATTCAGGGATCTGTCACTGCAGATGAGAAAGTGTTAAGGGAAATATTGATCTGATGTGTATACAGTATGTGTGAATGGCAGCGGTTGTCAGTGCGTTAACAGCACGATATGATTTATCGGATTTTTTACAGCAGTATGTGTGGAAATGGGGAAACTTCAATGGAATTAAGTCAGAAACTGGAACAACTGATTGAAAAATCAGTAGAAAAAAAGGAGATTGCCGGAGCGAATATTCTGGTCATACAGGATGGAAAGGAAAAGGCATTTGCAGCAGGCGGACATGCAGACATTAAAGCAGGCAGAAAATATGAACGTGATACCATAGTACGGCTTTATTCCATGTCAAAACCGGTTACATCTGCTGCTGCCATGCTTTTAATGGAGCGGGGGCTTCTTGATCCGGGAGCTTTTGTGGAAGAATTTCTGCCGGGATTTCACAATGCGATCGTTGCAGAAGGAGGAAAACTGGTTCCGGCGGAGAAACCGGTCAGAATCTGTGATCTGCTCAATATGACATCAGGTCTGATGTATGGTGGAGATATCACGAGCGTCTGTTCCATGGAGACGGAAAAACTTTTTGACCGGATCAAAGAACATTTATATCTGGAAGATGCGCTGACTACGCAGGAGATTGCAAACCGTCTTGGTCTGATACCGCTTCAGTTCCAGCCTGGAGAAAGTTTTCAGTATGGTACATCTGCAGATGTACTTGGAGCAGTCATTGAAGTGATCAGTGGAAAGTCTTTTGGAGAATTTTTAAAAGAAGAATTTTTTGAGCCGCTTGGCATGAAAGACACTGCATTTTATGTGCCGCAGGAGAAACAGAACCGTCTTGCAAAAGTGTACCAGAGGACGGAAGATGGACTAAAACTTTATACGGAAGATCATCTTGGTATCATGAATGCAATGAAACAGGAACCGGCATTTGAATCGGGTGGCGCAGGACTGGTTTCAACGTTAGATGATTATGCGAAGTTTGCGTCAATGTTAATGCAGGATGGCTCTTATCAGGGAAAACAGATATTAAAAACGCAGACAGTACGATATATGACAAATGGATCATTAATGCCTTGGCAGCAGGAAGTATTAGATCAGTGCTGGGAGGGGATTCGCGGATATACCTATGCCAATTTATTGAGAATCCAGAAAGACCCTGGAAAATCCCCACTGTTTACTTCAATAGGAGAATATGGCTGGGATGGATGGCTTGGGGCATATTTCTGCAACAGCCCAAAAGACGGTCTTACGATGCTGCTTACCATGCAGCTTAAGGATGCGGGAACGACATCATTGACAAGACGTTTAAAGAATGTGATCTGGAGTGAACTTTGCGGAGGAAGACAGAAATGAATTTTGACTTTATGATGGAATGTGAGATAAAAGATCCGAAAATCAAGACTGCGTACGATGAAATTTACAAAGAGCTTGTGGAAGCAGAAAAGCACTACTGGAAGGAACCACAGCAGAGCGGGATTTTGTTCCGTAAAACGGCAGAGCGGATATGCCGCTTTTATAATGATTATTACGAGATCGGATTTTCGGAAGGTACACTGTTAGAAGAGTTTTTATGTTATACCGACAAAGAAGAGCATAATGTTTTAGTGAGCCGTTTTTTCAGCACTGTCAAGGATCAGAGGGATCGTCTGAATAAATTAAGAGTGCTTGGAGATGACTGTATCTGGGGGGAAGAAGGACCGGACCGTGGAATGGAATTTTGTGACCGCATGGCACAGGATGCAGAGAAAATGGCAGATGCGATGATGGAAGTCATTAAAGACATGTGCAGGCATTTTAATGGCAGAACAGATGTAGATGACAGATTTTTTTTCGTTGACTGGGTACCGGATTATTCAGAAGAAGAAAGATTTCCCAAAAAAGAAGAAGAAAAAAAGAGCAGGCCTTCTATTTTTTCAAGATTTTTTTGTGGAAAAAGCAGTACATAAAGAGGACATGATTTGAAGAATAAGATAAAAAACAGGATATCGAATGCGTATTGTATTTTCTACGCAGGAAATAAGTGATACAGGGCATTGTGTGCGTTTTTTTACATCGCATATGGCTGTCTGGGTATATGCGGATGACAAGCTGATATATTCGGTGGAACAGTTACACTCGGTTTTTGGCAATTCGCCGGGAGTGATATGGAATTTTGTGGATATACCGTCAGAGACAGAACAACTTACTGTGATCGTCCGGGCAGCATATCCGCAGGTCCGTCAGAAAAAGATTGATTTTTATGCCGGGGATACCGGACGGATGTATAAATATTTGTTATACAGTTCAGAAGCCGAGGTTATTGTCAGCCTGCTCGAAATTATGGTGGGTGTTGTTTTAATCGGATACTGGCTGATGGCGCATAAAAGAGTTCCAATCGAACGTGATATTTCATATTTTGGTGTCTTTGCGTTATTGACGGGGATATGGACTTTTAATGAAACAAAGATGGCAACGATCCTGATTTCAAGCCGGACGGCATGTGCATTTGTTTCGGCAGTTTCACTGATGTTGATGATACCGCCGTTTGTTCAGTTTATGAAGTGTTTCTGGAAAATAAAAGACAGATGGATTTCAGAGACGATCTGTGTCATGGCATATCTTAATTTTGTTATTCAGATGCTGCTTCAACTGACAGGAATCCTGGGATTAAGACAGATATCATTGGAAGATTTGGTGTGCTGACCGGTCTGTATAACCGTAATTCTTATGATGAATGGGTAAAAGAAAAACAACAGGCAGATGGAACACTGATCGTGACATTTGACCTGAATAATTTAAAACACTGCAATGATACGATGGGGCATGCGATGGGTGATTCTTATATCAAAAATGCTGCTGAGATCATTTCGCGTGTATTTGGCAGCCATGGAAGATGTTACCGCATTGGTGGTGATGAGTTCTGCACTGTCATTCAAAACAGGGGTGGTTTTGATCTGGAAGAAAGACTGAAAGAACTTGAATTGGAACAGCAGGAGTTTAATCAGAGCCATACGATTCCAAAGATACAGATTGCCTATGGTTTTGCCGGATTTGATGCAGAGAAGGATATGGATTTCGAAGCGGCGAGATCCCGTGCAGGTGTTAAAATGTATGAAAAGAAAAGAGCATTAAAAGGAGGGGGCAGATAATGTTCCCTTCGTTTTTGTTTCTTAAAAAGTACCGGCGTTAGACTTTAAAATTGTTTCTTTCGCGTGTATAATAAAAAGAAGTGGAAAAAAGAAGAAAGGCACAGGTCACGAAGATGCAGCAGTGCAAAGAAAATGACAATATCATGAATTATGATACGGTGCGCTTAGATGATGAAAATAATGCAATTATTATCATCGATCAGACGAAACTTCCGGGAAAGATAGAGCTGATCGCTTTAAAGACAGCGGAAGAGATCTGGGATGCCATTTACCTGCTTAAGGTAAGGGGAGCTCCGGCGATCGGGGTTGCAGCGGCATTTGGAATCTATCTTCTGGCAAAACAGAGCGGCGCGGCAGATTATGATACTTTTCATGATGAGTTTATAAAACAGAAAGAGTATTTAGAATCTGCAAGACCGACAGCGGTTAATTTAAGCTGGGCGCTTAACCGGATGCAGGGCGTTTTAGAAGCGCATGCCGATGAGAATGTGGCGAGAATCAAAGAATATTTAAAAGAAGAGGCAATAGAGATCTGGCAGGAGGATATCCGTGTCTGCAGAAAGATCGGCGAATATGGTCTGACACTGGTAAAACCGGGAGATGGCATTTTAACCCACTGTAATGCCGGACAGCTTGCAACCAGCAAGTATGGCACGGCAACAGCACCGATCTATCTTGGGGAAGAAAAGGGCTATCATTTTAAAGTGTTTGCAGATGAGACAAGACCACTGTTACAAGGGGCAAGACTGACGGCATTTGAATTACAGTCCTCCGGAGTGGATGTTACCCTGATCTGTGATAATATGTCTGCAACGGTTATGAAAAATGGATGGGTCAATGCAGTATTCGTCGGCTGCGACCGCGTGGCAGCGAACGGTGATACGGCAAACAAGATCGGAACATCCGTGGTTGCAGCAGTAGCAAAATATTATAATGTACCGGTTTATATCTGTGCACCGACTTCAACGATCGACCTTAATACAAAGACAGGAGCCGATATTAATATCGAGCAGCGTCCGGCAGAGGAAGTGACTGAGATGTGGTACAAAGAGCGCATGGCACCAAAGGATGTAAAGGTGTTTAATCCGGCATTTGATGTGACAGATCATGAACTGATCGCTGGAATTGTGACGGAATACGGAATCGCACGGGCACCTTATACGGAGTCATTGCAGGAGATATTTAAAAAGCGGGCACAGGAATCAGAAAGATAAGATTGGGCAGAATAAAATATCTGCAGGAATGAAGATAAAAAGGAGTGTATGAGACATGGCAGAAAATAGTAGTTGCAGCAGCGCATCAAGCTGTAGCAGGGAGAGCTGTGAAGGCTGTCCGAGCAAAGCAAAAGGTGGAAACGGAATCGCAAAAGAACCGATGAATCCATCATCCAATGTAAAAAAAGTAATCGGAGTTGTCAGCGGAAAAGGTGGAGTCGGCAAATCGTTTGTGACGGCATCACTTGCATGTGCAATGAAACAGGCCGGCTATAAAGTTGGCATCATGGATGCGGATATCACAGGACCATCCATTCCGAAAATGCTCGGTGTACATGGTCAGGTTGTAGGTACAGAGGAGGGAATGATCCCGCTTGAAGCAGAAAACGGTATCAAAGTAATGTCCGTCAATCTGCTTTTGGATAATGAGGAAGACCCGGTCATCTGGAGAGGACCTGTGATCGCAGGTGTGGTAAAACAGTTCTGGAATGAGACTGTCTGGGGAGATATTGATTACTTATTTGTTGATATGCCGCCAGGAACTGGTGATGTGCCGCTTACGGTATTCCAGTCACTTCCGGTCGATGGTATTGTGATCGTTACCTCACCGCAGGAACTGGTGCAGATGATTGTCAAAAAGGCATACAATATGGCAGAAATGATGCATGTTCCGGTACTGGGACTGATCGAGAATTTCAGTTATTTAAAATGCCCGGACTGTGGCAGGGAGATCAAATTATTCGGTGAGAGCCATATTGAGGATGTTGCAGCAGAGCTGACACTTCCGGTATTTGGAAAGATTCCGTTAGATCCTGCATTTGCAGAAAAGGCAGACGAAGGAAAATTCTATGAGACAGAAAATCCTTACCTGCAGACAGCAGTCAGAGCACTTTCTGCAATGAACCGTATCATGTAAAATAATTACCACTTACCATAGAAAAACGAACCACTTGGTGTAAAAACATTTACATCAGGTGGTTCGTTTTTTATAATGATCTTGTCAGTAAGAAAGAAAACCGGTTTGCTTTAAGTACAAAAATGGGTTGCAGATGAAAAGCAGTACAGTACTGGAGAATGATATGAAAAATTAAAGATTTTTCATACGCAAGATTTGTGCTTCGCACAAACTTGTGATGCGCTTAAAAGCAGCGCAAGAATGGAGATTAGTATGAAAATCAAAATCGAAATGGATGAGCAGGTGGCAGAGGAAGAAGTCATCATCCGCTGCCGTGGTATGACAGAACAGATCGCAGCCATACAAAAAGCAGTCAGTGAAGCGGCTGGTGCAGTTCAGAAGATGGTTCTATACAAAGGAAATACCGAGTATTATCTGCCGATGAACGACATATTGTTTTTTGAGACGGCAGACAGTGGAGTGGTGGCACATACGGGGAATAATCTGTATGAGGCAAGATACAAACTGTATGAACTTGAGGAAATTCTTCCTGGATTTTTTATGAGAGTGTCAAAGTCGACAATCTTAAATACCACCCATATTTTTTCCATCAACCGGAATCTGACGGCGTCGAGCGTTGTGGCATTTGAGAATACACACAAAAAAGTATATGTTTCAAGGTATTATTACAAACCATTGATCAGAAAATTAGAAGAAAGAAGGTTATGTCAATGAAAAAGAAAAATATTGCATGGGGACTGTTTTTTGTATTTCTTGCAGCGGTATATTTAGTGACCAGCAGTACCGGGATTGAAATCGGTGTTGGTTTACCCGGTATTTTTATGACGATCATGTTTGTCTGGCTGTTCGTGGATGGAATAAGAGAAGTAAACTTTTATTCCATGACGTTTGCAATTGCATTTATCTGTATTATTTACAGAAAACCTCTTGGTCTGGAAAGACTGAATCTGACAAACTGGACGATACTTGGTGCAGCATTGCTTTTAAGCATTGGACTTTCGATGATTTTTAAAGATGTCCGGAGAAAGAAAAATTCCTGGGAAAAAACGATAAACTGGGATGAAAAAACAGGTGCATCAGACAGTGAACAGTGCAGCGGAGAGCATATCCGCTGTGAAAATAATTTTGGTTCTGCGATCCGTTATATCAATTCGGATCATTTCCGTGATGCGCGGCTTGAAAACAATTTCGGAAGCATGAGTGTTTATTTTGATAATGCAATGATCGCAGGGGATGCTGCATCAATTGAGGTGGAAAACAATTTTGGAGAGACCAATCTTTATATTCCAAAAGAATGGAAAGTACAGAATGAACTGAGACATTCTTTCGGAGCAGTGGAAGCGATAGGACACAGTGAAGGAAGCAGTGTTGCAGCACTGTATCTGCGCGGAGCGGCGAATTTTGGCGTGATTAAGATTCATTATATTTAGCAGATAAAAAATGTAACAGGTGAAAATCATAAGAAAGAAAAATGCGGTATCCGTGTGTTTGCAGATACCGCATTTTTATTTATTACAACAGATTATTTACTCCTCGTCATCTGCATAGCTTGTATCTTCATGCAGATTCGGGATCATATCAAGACCGCGGTTTGCATCGATCTTTGGATCTTTGCCAAAATGATAATCATTACCTGGCAGGATCGCATTTAAAAGAATACCTGCGATCGCAGCGATCGCTAAGGATGTGAGTGTGATGGAAGTTCCGGCAACGGTAAAAGTAAGACCGTCCGAAAAACCAAGACCACATACAAAGATGACACCTGCGATGATAAGGTTTCTTGATTTTGTAAAATCAACGTGGTTTTCTACTACATTCCGGACACCGATCGCTGAGATCATGCCGTAGAGCATAAAGCTGACACCACCGATGATCGCAGATGGCATGGAACCGATCACCTCAGCCATTTTTGGAATGAAACTTAATATGATCGCATAGCATGCTGCGAGACGGATGACTTTCGGATCGTGAACCCGGCTCAATTCAAGAACACCGGTATTTTCACCGTAGGTCGTGTTGGCAGGACCACCAAAGAATGCCGAGAGTGCAGTTGCAAGACCATCTCCGATCAATGTGCGGTGCAGCCCCGGATCTTCGATAAAATTCTGATCTACAGTTGCAGAGATTGCGGAGATATCTCCGATGTGTTCCATCATGGTTGCAAGAGCAATCGGAGCCATCACAAGGATGGCAGAGATATTGAATCTGCAGATGGAAAATGCAGGAACACCAACCCAGGAAGCTGCCGCAATATTTGTAAAATCGAGAATTGCAGAGCCATCCGCATTTGTCATGCCAAGTGCGTTAAAGATGAGAGCGGCACAGTAGGAAATGATAACACCCATCAGGATCGGGATGATCTTAAACATTCCTTTTCCCCAGATATTAAAAATGATAATGACTGCAAGTGCGATCAGTGCTAAAAGCCAGTTTTTGGATGCGTTATTTACAGCAGAGCCGGCAAGGCTTAAACCGATGCAGATAATGATCGGACCGGTAACGACCGGTGGCAGGAAACGCATGACTTTTTTGACGCCGGCAAGTTTGATGATCAGTGCAAGGATCAGATATAAAAGTCCGGCAACGACAACTCCGCCGCAGGCATAGGACAGTTTGTCAGCATTTGACATATCGGCAAACACACCGGAATCCATGGAAGCGATCGTTGCATATCCACCTAAAAATGCAAAAGAAGAACCAAGAAAAGCCGGAACTTTAAATTTGGTGCAGAAGTGGAAAAATAAGGTGCCGATACCGGCGCAGATCAAAGTGACCTGTACATGCAGTACATCTTCCCCGAAGTAACTGTTGACTAAGATCGGGACAAGGATGGTTGCACCGAACATGGCGAACATGTGCTGCAGACCGAGCAGCAGCATCTTTGGCATGCCAAGAACTGAGGCATCGCGAATGGGTTCATTGTTCTGATTAGATTGATTCATAAAATCCTCCTTTGTTTTGCGGAGCAAAATGCGACTGCCTATGCAGGAGCAGAGGATTTTCCTCCTTTGTTTTGCGGTTTTATCCCATAAGAAACGCACCTTCGATGGAAAGTGCGTTGTGGAATCAAAATTGGGTTGTATCAGTATTTGTATAACTGCGGACTGGAATCCGGTTCAATTCTCCGGTACAGTCCAGATAAAAAATAACGAGTGTTTCTGTCTGGTAAGGAACAACCCAGAGGGATGCGATGCCAAACGAGCAGAGAATTAATAACCCATATCCGATAAAACTGAGCATAATATAAAGCAGGCGCATACGGTTTCCGTGCATGAGCAGTCTGCATTCTTTGAATACCTCACGGCATTTTAACTCAGGATGATCGAGCGTAATATATCCGATAAAATGATAGGTAAGCATAAAATAGCAGCTTAAGATCAGGGAAAGAATACCGGTTACTATTGTGATCACAATAGAAGTAAGTGAAAAATCTACGATTACCGCATAAGTAAAACTGCCGATCACAGGAAGCATGGAGACAAAGATCATCAGCAAAAATATAAATCCTGCGATAAAAAAGCGGTCGGTATTTCTTTTGAATGGATCAAAAATATCACGAAGTCTGAAATCATTTCCGCGTGTCATGGACAGATGGACTTTTGCTACACCACATCCTAATACAAAACTGACAACGGATATGAGAAGTTCTGCAATCAGTGAGATCACAAGCTGCATATTTGTCGGATTATCGCCCATGGAAAAGGAAAAAGGAGATTCGATCACAGTTGCGATCAGTGTTGTGGCAACAAAAGCTGCCATAGGAATACGGTATCTGTCATTTAAAATATCACGTGCAATACGTTTGAGTTCTTTTGATGTGCGTTTCATTCAGTGAATAACTCCTTTTAGATCATACAGCAGTTCTGCTGCGATTAGAATAAATTATAGCATAGGTGGCAGGGGGTTGTATAGATACGGATTTCTGATATAATGTGGAGAATGGAAAAAAGAAACACTTATGAACAGAAAAAAATAGATGACATTTTATATATTCTTGGTCTGAGCAGCGCAGCCATCTGCTGCATGTATCTGCTCATTTCTCAAATAACTGGCTTTCGTATTGAAAACTATCTCTACCCATGCCTGTTCCACGCCGTAACCGGCTATTACTGTCCGGGCTGCGGAGGAACCAGAGCGGTACGTGCCCTCTTTCAGGGACATTTTCTGATATCATTTTTTGAGCATCCGTTTGTGTTATACGCAGCGGTATTATGTGGATGGTTTCTGATCAGCCAGACAATTGAGCGGCTCTCACAGCATAAACTATCAGTTGCAATGCACTATAAAGACCGGTATCTCTGGATCGGACTTGCGATTCTTATTGTTAACTGTGCGATAAAAAATTTGGTTCGGTTTTTCTGGGGTATAAATCTTTTATAAAATTTAAAGCCGCTATTTATTTAAAATATCAGAACTCAATTCTGCGGAAACAGCATATTATAATCAATTCCTAAAGACTTGCAGCTCTCCCGCATCATATTTTCTATGCCGCCATAATAAACGTTGGCGAATACGACGGAATAGATTAACAGCAGAATAATGATACCAAGTGCTACGCTGCTTAAAGCAAGTCCAAGTTTGGCACGGCTGCTAAAGGTTGTCTCACCGCCGCGTGAGAGCAGTGCAAATACAATGCCGAGTGCCCCGCAGATCAGTGCAGGATAAACCAGACAAAATGTTGATAGTGCAATGATGCCCATGATAAAGGAAAGATTTTCCATATGTTTTGAACGCCGGTCTGGCATTGGTCTGTAAAATTGATGATCCATAAAAATCTCCATTCTTGCAAATACTAACAATAGTGTATCATGCAATGTGGAAAAAAACAACGCCACCTTGAATCCATGTGGATATTTCGCTATAATAGATATACTGTGCCGGAGAAAAAATGGAGACCGGTGAAAGAAAAAGGAGCAGCTATGGATATTATTGCAAAGATTTCCGAAGAACTCGGAATCCGTAAAAATCAGACTGAAGCAGCTGTAAAGCTGATCGACGAGGGAAATACAATTCCATTTATCGCCCGTTACCGTAAGGAGGCAACCGGAGCACTCAATGATGAGGTACTTCGTAACTTATATGAGAGACTGACTTATTTAAGAAATCTCGAAGAACGTAAAGAGACGGTTCTTGCAAGCATCGAGGAACAGGGAAAACTGACCGATGAGTTAAAAGCACAGATATTAGCGGCAGAGACGATGGTCGTGGTGGAAGATCTGTATCGTCCTTATAAACCAAAACGCCGCACCAGGGCAACGATCGCGAAAGAAAAAGGGTTAGAGCCGCTTGCCAGTATCATTACCCTGCAGATGTTAAATACATCTTTAGAGGAAGAAGCAGAAAAATTTGTTGATCCGGAAAAAGAAGTGATGAGTGCCTCAGATGCGATCGCAGGAGCAAAAGATATCATTGCAGAAAGTATTTCAGACGAGGCAGATTACCGAAGCCGTATTCGTGATCTGACTGTCAAAAAAGGACGTTTGGTTTCTGCTGCGAAAGATCCTGAGGCAGAGTCTGTTTACGAGATGTACTATGAATTTGATGAGCCGGTAGCAAAACTTGCAGGGCACCGTATTTTAGCATTAAATCGTGGAGAAAATGAAAAATTTTTAACGGTAAAAATTGAGGCACCGGTCGAGGATATTTTGCGATACCTTGAAAAAAAGGTGATCGTGCGTGACAATCCACAGACAACTCCGGTATTAAAAGAAGTGATAGAAGATGCCTATGACCGTCTGATCGCGCCAGCCATTGAGCGTGAGATCCGCAGTGACCTGACCGAAAAGGCAGAGGACGGGGCAATCAAAGTATTTGGCAAGAACTTAGAGCAGCTTTTGATGCAGCCTCCAATTGCAGGACAGGTTGTGCTTGGCTGGGATCCGGCATTCCGTACCGGCTGTAAACTTGCCGTGGTGGATCAGACCGGAAAAGTGCTTGATACCACAGTCATTTATCCGACCGCACCACAGAATAAGGTAGAAGAAGCAAAAGCAGTTTTAAAGAAGCTGATCTCAAAATATCATATTACGCTGATCTCGCTTGGAAACGGTACAGCATCCCGCGAGTCCGAGCAGGTCATTGTAGAGTTATTAAAAGAGATACCGGTGAAAGTGCAGTACATCATCGTCAACGAGGCAGGGGCATCTGTCTATTCTGCAAGTAAGCTTGCAACGGAGGAGTTTCCGCAGTTTGATGTTGGACAGCGAAGCGCAGCATCCATGGCACGCCGTCTGCAGGATCCTTTGGCGGAGCTTGTAAAAATCGATCCGAAATCCATCGGTGTAGGTCAGTATCAGCATGACATGAACCAGAAAAAGCTAAGTGAAGCACTCGGTGGAGTTGTAGAGGATTGCGTAAACAGAGTCGGTGTTGATTTAAACACTGCGTCGGCATCATTGCTTGAATATATTTCCGGCATCAGCAAGGCAGTTGCAAAAAATATTGTTGCATACCGTGAAGAAAATGGCCGTTTTGAGGCGAGAAACCAGCTTTTGAAAGTTGCAAAATTAGGACCAAAAGCATATGAGCAGTGTGCAGGTTTCCTGCGCATCAACGATGGAAAAAATCCGCTGGATGCAACAGGTGTGCACCCGGAAAGTTATGCAGCAGCAAAGACACTGTTAGAGCGTCTCGGATATACGACAGATGATGTGAAAGAACGCAGATTAGACGGCATTTCAGGGAAAATATCCGATTATAAAAAACTGGCGGAAGAGCTTGGGGTAGGCGAGATCACACTGCAGGATATCGTAAAAGAACTTGAAAAACCGGCGCGTGATCCAAGAGAGGATATGCCAAAACCGATCCTGCGCAGTGATGTGCTTGACATGAAAGATTTAAAACCTGGAATGATTCTGAAAGGAACAGTCCGGAATGTCATTGATTTTGGTGCATTTGTGGATATCGGAGTACATCAGGATGGTCTGGTACATATTTCACAGATGTGTGACCGCTTTATCAAACATCCGCTTGAGGTGGTAAGTGTCGGTGATATTGTTGAGGTCAAAGTACTGGATGTTGATCTGAAAAAACAGCGTATTGCACTGACCATGAAAATTAATGGTTGACAGATACGCAAAAGATGCATACAATAGAACACGAAAAAAATAATATTAATTCTTCGGGGCAGGGTGATGCAGTAAGATTTGCAGATTCCCGACCGACGGTGACGTAGAGAGTGCTGATCTTATAGGATCAGATTCATTTACAAAGTCCGTGACCTGCTAAGGCAGCTGATCCGGTGAGATTCCGGAACCGACAGTATAGTCTGGATGAGAGAAGATAAGCATGTGAATGATAAGACGTCAGCAAAGACGTTTCTGTTACATGAGAACCCCGGATGATTTGTACATCTGGGGTTTTATTGTGTAAACACGCTTACAATCCCTCGTATATTTTCCGAAAGAGAAAAGGAGACGAGTGAAATGGATGCAACAAACAAAACAGTAACCGTAAAAAGAGTCAATGTGAGATATCTGACAGTGACAGCAATGCTCTCAGCAGTGGCATATATCCTGATGTTTCTGGATTTTTCCGTGCCGTTTATGCCGTCATTTATCAAAATGGATCTCTCAGAACTTCCGGCACTGATCGGATCATTTGCCATGGGACCGCTCTGTGGCGTGATCATCTGTCTGGTTAAGAATGTTCTTCATCTGTTCATTACATCTACGGGTGGCGTAGGAGAACTTTCAAACTTTATTCTTGGTGTGGCATTTGTACTGCCGGCAGGGCTTCTTTACAAACACAAAAAGACAAGAACGACCGCACTCATCGGTTCCGTACTTGGAGCAGTGATCATGGGAGCTTTCAGTGTAGTTTCTAACTACTTCCTTGTATATCCGGTATATTACAACTTCATGCCGCAGGAGGCAGTACTCGGAGCATATCAGCTGATCGCTCCGTCAATGAAGAGCATTTTACAGTGCCTGATCTGCTTTAACATGCCGTTTACCTTTGTCAAAGGAATGTTTTCCGTAGTCATTACATTTGTGACTTACAAACACATTTCTCCGATTTTAAAAGGAAGACAGTCATAAGCAGTGAAGCTGATTTCGGTATTTGCCGGTATCGGTAAGACAGCAACTTTGTTTTTCAGGAGAAAAGACGCAGGAAATGCGTCTTTTCTTTTTTTTCAAAAAATGTTATACTAAGCTGATTCTAAAATGGCGGGGGATTGACGATGAGATTGGAATTTGATATAACATTGACCGCAAAGGATATGTTTCGTTTTAACATGTACCAGACCTATACCGGTGCATCCGGATGGATTTCCGTGATCGCAGCAGTGATCTGCTTTATTGCGGCAGGTACGAAATATAGTGAACGCGGGTTGTCCTATGCAGTTCTTGGCAGTTTGCTTGGAGTGCTGATCTTATTTTATATGCCGGTCACACTTTATCTTCGCTCAAAACAGCGTATTGCAGCATCTGAGGTGTTGAAGAACAGCCTGCATTACTGCGTGGATGAAGAAGGGATAACTGTAAAACAGGGGGATGCAGACGCGAAGCTTTTGTGGGATCAGATTTATAAAATGGTGTCTACGAAAAATAATGTGCTGGTCTACAGTAACCGCATAAATGCTTATGTGATACCCAGGCAGCAGTTAGGGGAGAAATATCGCAGTCTTGCAGACCTTGCAAAGGATAAGCTGCCGAAGTACAGGGTAAAGTTGAAGTAAATGGAGGACGGAATGATGAAAGAAACCGTTTATGAGACATTTTCCGCAGCAGAGACACATGCGCTTGGAAAGAAGATCGGGGAGAAGGCAGAACCGGGAGATGTGTATACACTAGTGGGAGATCTTGGCGTTGGAAAGACTGTCTTTACACAGGGAATCGCAGACGGACTTGGGATTACAGAACCGGTATCAAGTCCGACATTTACGATCGTACAGGTGTATGAAGAAGGCAGAATACCATTTTACCATTTTGATGTATACCGGATCGGTGATATCGAGGAAATGGATGAGATCGGCTACGAGGATTATTTTTACGGGGAGGGTTTGTGCATGATCGAGTGGGCAAACCTGATCGAAGAAATCCTTCCGGATAAACGATATGATGTGACGATTGAAAAGAATCTGGAAAAAGGTTTTGATTACCGGAAAATTACCATAAAAGAGCATGAGGGCTGCTAAAATAGTTTGTTCATGCGGGAATGGAGCTTACAATGAAGATTTTGGGATTAGACAGTTCAGGACTTGTGGCAAGCGTGGCTATCGTATGTGATGATAACATGCTTGGAGAGTATACTGTCAATTATAAAAAAACACATTCACAGACACTTCTGCCAATGTTAGATGAAGTGGCAAAAATGATAGAACTGGATTTGAATACGATCGATGCGATCGCGATCGCAGGTGGCCCTGGATCATTTACCGGTCTTCGGATCGGCTCGGCAACTGCAAAAGGGCTCGGACTTGCATTAGATAAGCCGATCGTCAATGTGCCGACTGTTGATGCGCTTGCCTATAATCTGGTCGGACATGCAGGACTTGTGTGCCCGCTTATGGATGCCAGAAGAAATCAGACTTACACAGGTTTGTACTCTTTTGAAGGCAATGAGATGGAAGTGTTGAAAGAACAGTGTGCAGTTGGTATAGATGAAATTATTTCGATTGTAAATGAGTTTGAACAGCCGGTCACATTTTTAGGGGACGGAGTGCCGGTATTCAAAGAATATATTGCAGAAAACTGCAATGTGCCGTATACGTTTGCTCCTGCACATGTCAATAAACAGAGAGCAGGAGCCGTTGCAGCGCTTGGCATGAAATATTTTTCTGAGGGAAAAGCCACGACCGCTGCAGAGCATAAGCCGGAATATTTAAGATTGTCCCAGGCGGAGCGGGAACGAAAAGAGGGCGGATTAGCATGATCACAGTCAGAGCCATGCAGGTAAAAGATGCAGAACAGGTAAGCGAACTGGAAAGAGCCATTTTTTCACAGCCTTGGAGCTATCAGGGATTTGTGGATTCATTAAGTCTGCCGAATACGGTTTTTCTTGTCGCAGAGGAAAATAATAAGATCCTTGGTTATATTGGAATGTATCTTTCAATTGATGAAGGAGAAATTACCAATGTAGCGGTTGCACCGGAAATGCGGTGCAGGGGAATTGGCGGCATGCTGCTTGCGGAAGCGAAAAAAGAGGCTGAGAGCCGTTCAGTTGGCAAAATTGTACTTGAAGTCCGCTGCTCGAACGACAGTGCGATCCGCCTGTATGAGCGCAATGGGTTTGTGAATCATGGTGTGAGGAAAGAGTTTTATGAACTTCCGAAAGAGGATGCCTATATTATGATATATGGCCAGTAATTGTGACCGGCAGCCAGTAATTCCCACTACATAAGGTATGATATTGCTTATATAATATAGATATCTAGTGTACTGTACATGAATGTTACAGCATGCCGGGCATTCATAGAAAATGTCTGCCTGTATCACAGAATGGGAAGGCTTAAAAAAATGAGCAGAAAAGATCAGAAAATTTACTGTAACTGTTGTGGAAAAGTAATTTGTATGTTATCTGAAAAAGACCATACTTCATTTCTTACTGTGGAGAAGGAATGGGGATATTTTTCTGATAAAAAGGATGGACGGATACACAGAATGGATATCTGTGAGTCCTGTTATGAAAAAATGGTGGGAAAATTTGTGATACCGCCGGAGGAAGAACAGGTAACGGAATTTGTATAACCTGCATTTTGCTCCGCAAAACAAGGAGTAAAATCCTCTCCTCGCCAATGGGCTCGGATTTTGCTCCGCAAAACAAGGAGGATTGTATGTTAGACGTATGTCTTTTGGGAACTGCAGGGATGATGCCATTGCCGCACCGGTGGCTGACAGCGTCATTGATGCGTTATAATGGAAGCAGTTTACTCATTGATTGTGGGGAGGGAACCCAGATCGCGATCAAAGAAAAAGGATGGACATTTAAACCGATCGATGTGATATGTTTTACGCATTATCATGCGGATCATATCAGTGGATTGCCAGGATTACTCCTTTCTATGGGAAATGCAGAGCGGACAGAGCCTCTTACTATGATAGGACCAAAGGGATTAGAACGCGTGGTCGGGGCACTAAGAACGATCGCACCGGAACTGCCGTTTGAAATACGATATATTGAAATAACAGAACAGGAAGCCGATATAGAAATAAACGGATATCATATCCATGCATTCCGTGTTAACCATAATATTATCTGTTATGGGTATACGGTGGAGATCAGACGTGCCGGAAGATTCTCTGTGGAGCGTGCAAAAGAGCATGAGATTCCGCAGAAATACTGGAACAGACTTCAAAAAGGGGAAGAGATCACCACAGAAGATGGGGCGCATTATACCCCGGACATGGTGCTTGGTGCAGCGCGAAAAGGAATCAAAGTAACGTATTGTACCGATACAAGACCGACAGAATCATTGGTTGCTTCTGCAAAAAAATCAGATCTTCTGATCTGTGAGGGAATGTATGCAGAAAAAGAAAAAATCGCGAAAGCAAAACAATACAAGCATATGACATTTTATGAAGCGGCAGAAGTGGCAAAGAAAGCAGAGGCAACAGAGATGTGGCTGACACATTTTTCACCGTCACTTGTGCATGCGGAAGATTATATGCCGCGGGTAAGAGAGATTTTTCCTAACGCATTTCTCGGAAAAGATGGAAAGAGCGTGGAGCTGATGTTTGAGGAAGATTGAGAGGGGGATTCATATGAAAAAAAATGGACAGAAAATCATTTTTGCAGTTGTCTGTGTTGTGGTTATTATCGGACTTTTCTGGTATGCTACAACGAAAAAAGGCAATTCAGCGGAAAATAGTGATAACCTTACAGAAGTACAGAAAGTGATCACTAAAAATCTTGAAAAAAATTATCCGGAAACACCAAGAGAGGTTGTGAAATTTTACAATCGTATCATCACCTGTTTTTATGATGAGGAGTACACAGATGATGAGTTATATCAACTCGGAGATCAGGCAAGGCTTCTGATGGATGACGAGCTGCTTGAAAATAATTCCAGGGATGATTACTTTAAAAGCCTGAAAGCAGATATTGAAGACTATCATGATAAGTCGAAAAAAATAGAGTCCTCATCAGTATGCGGCAGCGATGAGGTGAAATATCAGAAGATTGATGGGGATGACTGTGCTTATGTGACGGCATCTTATTTTGTGGACGAAAATAAAAGTTTTACACGTACAAATCAGACCTATGTACTTAGAAAAGACAATGATGGAAAATGGAAGATTTTAGTATTTTATCAGACCGAAGGAGATACGGAAGATGAGTGACAGGGAGATAAAAATTCTTGCAATAGAAAGTTCATGTGATGAAACTGCAGCAGCAGTTGTGGTAAACGGCAGGGATGTAAGATCCAATGTGATCTCATCACAGATTGCACTTCATACATTGTATGGTGGTGTCGTGCCGGAGATTGCTTCGCGTAAACATATTGAAAAGATTAATCAGGTCATTGAGCAGGCTCTTAGTGACGCTGATATGACATTAGATGACATTGATGCGATCGGTGTTACATATGGACCGGGACTTGTAGGAGCGTTGTTAGTCGGGGTTGCAGAGGCAAAGGCAATCAGTTATGCAAAAAATATTCCGCTGGTCGGAGTACATCATATCGAAGGGCATATCAGTGCAAATTACATCGAAAATAAAGATCTGGAACCACCATTTTTGTGTCTTGTTGTATCCGGGGGACATACACATCTTGTAAAGGTTTTGGATTACGGAAAATATGAGATATTAGGACGAACAAGGGATGATGCAGCCGGAGAGGCGTTTGATAAAGTTGCAAGAGCGATCGGACTCGGTTATCCGGGAGGACCTAAGATTGAAAAAGTGTCACATGAGGGAAATCCGCATGCGATGGAGTTCCCACGTGCAAAAATCGCAGATGGTCCATATGATTTCAGCTTCAGCGGTCTGAAATCAGCAGTGTTAAATTATCTCAATGGTTGTCAGATGAAAGGGATCCCTATCGTGCAGGCAGACGTTGCGGCCTCCTTCCAGAAAGCAGTGACAGATGTTCTGATCGGAAATGCGATGAAAGCAATTGATGAATTTAAGATGGATAAGTTTGCTATTGCGGGTGGAGTAGCCTCAAATGGAGTTCTGCGTGAAGGAATGCGGGAGGCATGTGAGAAAAAAGGAGTACAGTTTTATCATCCGTCACCGATTTTCTGCACAGATAATGCGGCAATGATCGGTGTTGCTGCTTATTATGATTTTATACATGGACAGAGGGATGGATTAGATCTTAACGCTGTTCCGAATTTAAAACTTGGAGAACGCTAATGGAAAAGTTTACAGCAATCGTTCTTGCTGGTGGAACCGGAAAAAGAATGCACAGTCATATTCATAAGCAATACCTTGAACTGGCAGGAAATCCGGTTCTTTATTATGCATTAAAAGCATTTGAAGAAAGTGATGTCACAGATATCGTTCTTGTCACAGGTGCGGATGAGGAAACATATTGCCAGCGGGAAATCATTGAAAAATATCATATCAGTAAAGTGAAAGCAATCGTGCCGGGAGGAGCCGAGCGTTATCATTCCGTGTACGCAGGACTCTGCGCGGCAGATGGAGCAGACTATGTGCTGATCCATGATGGGGCAAGACCATTGGTTACTTATGATATCATCTGCCGTTCTATGGAAGCAGTAAAGGAATACCATGCGTGTGTGGCAGGAATGCCGGTAAAAGACACGATCAAAATAGCAGATGAAGACGGCTATGCCGGTATGACGCCGGAACGCTCAAAAGTATGGCAGATACAGACACCACAGAGTTTTTCATATCCACTCATATATGAGGCATACCACAAAATGCTTGCAAATGAGGATTCAGCTATCACAGATGATGCAATGGTGGTAGAGCGGATGACAAATCAGCCGGTCAAGCTGATCGAGGGAAGCTACAGTAATATAAAAATTACGACACCGGAGGATATGCTGATTGCTGAAATGTACTTAAAACATGCTTTTGAAAATCCGCAGGATGAAAAAAATGAAAAAAAGTTAAAATAATTGTTGACAGAAGCAAAAGTTGATGGTATTATCTTTCTTGCACTGATTCGTGCGAAACAAATACGGAGAGGTATCGAAGTGGTCATAACGAGGCGGTCTTGAAAACCGTTTGTCCGAAAGGGCGCATGGGTTCGAATCCCATCCTCTCCGCTTACTGATGAACATCAGTACAAGTTAATATGTAATACTATTCGGAGAAGTACCCAAGCTGGCCGAAGGGACACCCCTGGAAAGGGTGCAGGTCGTTAATAGCGGCGCGAGGGTTCAAATCCCTCCTTCTCCGCTTGCTTGAATAATTAATTTTAAAAAAGTGTTGACAAATACTTGATGATGAGTTAATATAGACAAGCTGTTTGAAAGAAAAACTTCTTTCAAAAAGAAAAAAGTTCTTGACAAACCAGTCTTGATAAGATATAATAAACAAG
>NZ_QSCK01000038.1:0-34244 GCF_003463035.1 Roseburia sp. OF03-24
CAAGATGCCACTCACAAGCCTACGATACACCATTTGGGGAGATGATTTATTTCATAAACAAACCAGCATTTGGAGGATGCTTATTTTTACAATGAAGAAATGGAGAAATGAATCATGGTTACATCTATCGCACGCCAGAGTGTTATCATAAAATGCAACATGCAGAAATCTGTCCTGACCGGCAACTACGAGTTTTACTATGCGGCAGGTCTTGTCGCAAAGTTATCCGGAATCGGGTTCTCAGAGGATATCAGACCGGTTGAACTGGCAAATTTGTTACATGAGGAAATGAAAAAGACAGAACCAAAGGACGAACAGGAGAAGTATCTGTTTTCCATGCTGAAGGATTACAAACCGACAGAAGAGTACGATGAACAGATGAAAGAACTGCTGCTGTGGGGAAAAGGGGAGCAGTATCTGTGGACGGTGACAGTGCCGGAACAGGGATAGACACAGAAAAAAGTCCGTCGACCTCAAAGCCACTGTTTATAAGGCATGAGGGGATTTTTTTGTAAGTAAAATCACGGATTTATCAGGAAAAAAAAGAAAAAATCGTTCTAAAAGTCCGTCGATGTCAGTAGGCTTTTTTAAAAGAGCAGGAAATATTGGATTTATGCGGATTGCATGGTTTTTTAGAAAAATAGGTCGACGGACTTTTTTGGAAAAAATGGGTTGAAATAAGGAAAATTTGAGAGTATGATATGTAAAGAAGCTGATAAAATCAGTTGTTTTACATTACCTATGAGGAATTGACACAAATATCATCACATTCATCGAGCCAATAGGTTAGTTTTACATTACCTATGAGGAATTGACACTTCTCCATCCAAAAATTCTGGAATACCTTTTCGAATATTGCGTTTTACATTACCTATGAGGAATTGACACCAACTACTTTATCCATGTCTGGTTTCATTTCAAAGTTTTACATTACCTATGAGGAATTGACACATGCCAACTGTCTTGCAAGCATAGCACGACTAACACGTTTTACATTACCTATGAGGAATTGACACGTTTTAGGTAATCATCAATAATTGATCGAGCCTGTGATTCAATCATAGGTTTTACATTACCTATGAGGAATTGACACGTGTCTGGAAAACCACAAAACTTTCTTCATATTACCACTTGTTTTACATTACCTATGAGGAATTGACACCATATAACTTGGTTCATTATGCTCGATGTGCCATTTTCCGTTTTACATTACCTATGAGGAATTGACACAAGTGCTACCTTCATGTTTCTGTTCATCATATTATGTTTTACATTACCTATGAGGAATTGACACAGATCTATCTTAATCTCTGGTCTTTGTGTTATAGTATGTTTTACATTACCTATGAGGAATTGACACAGTACTGCTCAAAGAAAAGCGTTGCATTTGCAATCTCTTTTACAAGTTTTACATTACCTATGAGGAATTAGCACATAAATCCGTGACGGTTGTTTTGCCTTTGCAATCTTATATTTACATGTATTACATTACATAAGCAAAATTGATACTGAAAATATTGAAACGAGTTTTACGTTCCTAATTAATGTTTATCCCTGAACAAAGGAGGATTGACGTATGGAATTAAGTATTGGTGATGTCCTTTCAGATGATAATATAAATACTGCTATGGAATCTCTGATGGAAAAAAGAGATAGTTGTGGCGTTGATGGGGTAAAGTTATCGGAATTGCCAGTATATTGGAGCGCAAATGGAGACAGAATAAAAAAGGCGATACTGGATGGAATCTATGTACCGGGCATGATCAATCAGATTGAAATTATAAATCAAAAGGGAAAACATCGTAAGATTTCTTTGATGAATTCGGTTGACCGTCTTATTTACCGTGCATTATTTCAGAAAATGAACCTTCTTTGGAAAAATGAATTTTCTGCCTGTTCATATGCTTATCAGGATGGAAAAGGGGTATTGGCGGCTGTAAAACAGGCAGCACAATACATAGAAGAGGGGAATATATGGTGTATTGAACTTGATATACACAATTTTTTTGACAATATAAATCAGGAATTACTGCTTGAAAAAATTCGGGCAGAGATTTCAGATGAAAAAGTGATGAATCTGATCATTGTATATTTAAGATGTACAATACTGGATGATCACATTACATATCAGAAAGAAGAAGGAATACTTCAGGGTGGACCTCTGAGTCCGCTGCTCAGCAACATATACATGGATGCGCTTGACCATTATATGGAAGAGAAGAAGTATTCCTTTTGCCGCTTTGGAGATGATATTAATGTGTATGTAAAGACTTATGATGAGGCGGCTGCCTGTCTGAATACTGTCAGGGAATATATTATAAATGTGGAAATGCTTCCACTGAATCAGAAAAAACGGGAATATTTCAGGGCTTGAACCGCAAATATTTAGGATACCGGTTTGAGGAAAAGAATAAAAAAATTCTTATAAAAAAAGAAAAGAAAGCGTATCGGAGTGTTTACAGAGACTGGTATACGACAGGAATACAGAGGGTTGATAGTAACTACCATCTGATCAATGAGGGAATCCTTACGAAAAGAGATTTTAATGTCTTATTTGAAAGTAATGAGGGGAAAAAATATATTCCGGTAGAAGCAACCGATGCATTGTTTATTTATTCGAATGTAATAATTACCGGTGGATTTCTGGAGTTTATGAATCAGGTGGGACTTAATGTCTGTCTCATAGACAAATACGGGGAAAAGATAGGCAGTTTTGTCCCTCAGAATAATCGAAGAAATATCAAAACAGAATTAAAACAGTTAAGGATATATGACTCAGAAACAGAACGACTTGCCATGGCGAGAAAAATTGAAATAGCTGGGATATCGAATATCCGTGCAAATTTGAGATACTATGAAAGACGTAAAACATCAAAAGAACTGCAGGAAAATGTAGATGTGATGTCTGCCTGTATCAAACAGATGAATGAGGCAAAGAGTATCAACGAACTGATGCTGATAGAAGCGCAGGCGCGTCAGAGATATTACCAGTGTTTCAATTATATATTGGATAATAAAGATTTTCATTTTGAAAAAAGAACCAGACGTCCGCCACAAGATTCGATCAATGCAATGATAAGTTTTGGCAATACGTTGCTTTATCAAAGGATTGCCAATGAAATTAACAGGACAAGTCTTGATATCCGAATTGGAATAATTCATGCAGCAGGAAGCAGACAGGAAAGTCTGAATCTTGATCTTGCTGATCTGTTCAAACCGATACTTGTTGACAGGGCAATATTTACATTGATAAATCGTAAGGTGATCAGCAGTTCGGATTTTATTGAAGTGGAAAATAATGGAATATACCTTAGCAAAAGTGGAAAAAAGGCATTTATCAAAGAATTTGAAAATAAAATTTATCAGAAAGTAAAAATCGATGGAATTGATAGAACGTATGATTATATTATCAAAAGAGAAATACAAAATTTGAAGCGTGAGATTGAAACCGGCGAGGTGTATAAACCATATAAATATGTATGAGCAAAAAAGTCCGTTGACTTTAAAGTCGCTGTTTACAAGGCATCAAGAGAAAATTTCTGGTGTAAAGTCATTGATTTTCGTGGGAAAAATGGGGTGAAATAGAGGAATTTTAAGAGTATGATATATAACAAAGCTGATAAAATCAGTTGTTTTACATTACCTATAAGGAATCAACACAAGATGAGCTTTTATCACTATTACACAATAAAGGCTTATTTTTGTTGCGCTTATTTGCTGATTATACCTGTTGAAACCTTGAAAGATCAGAATAACTAAAGTATAATAAATGAATACAAATGTTTTACCAGGTGGAATTTTTATTAATCAGTTCATTGCCACACAGAGGATAAGGAACCGCATGTTTGTCATTCTTGTCTATGATGTAAATGTAAAAAGGACAAATAAGATACTGAAAATCTGCAGAAAGTATCTGATTCATGTTCAAAAATCTGTTTTTGAAGGAACGATTACAGAAGCTAAGTTGAACAAACTTAAATCAGAACTGGGACGTACCTGTAAAAAAGAGGAAGACAGCATTATGATATACCGGTTTGATTCTCTGCGTTATTCCAGCAAAGAGGTAATAGGACTATATACAACGGACGATAATTTTTTATGAAAGTGCTTTGATAAAACTTATGGACGATATATTTATTAATTTGACAAACCATCCTTCTGAAAAATGGGAAGAAAGTCAGCGAGTGGAAGCTCAGAAATATGGGAAGATCGTAGATATCCCCTTTCCAAATGTGGATGCATATGCGACAGAAACACAGGTTGAAGATTCAGGCAGAAAGATTGTTGAGAAGGTGTTAGAATACTCACCGGCGGCAGTGTTGTGTCAGGGAGAGTTTACACTGGCATTTCAGGTCATAAATATGCTGTTGGATCAGGATATAACAGTTGTAGCTGCATGCAGTGAACGGATTGTAAAAGAGGTCGGAAATAAAAAAGAGTCGTATTTTAATTTTAAAAAATTCAGAAAATATACGAGAAGATAAAGGGTGGAAATATGAATATTTTGCTGTTGTCCATGAGCAAACTGTCGGTAAGAGAGGGAATTATAGAAGAGAGTAAATGTAAATGGACAGATGAAAATAATACTGAGCATGAAATTGAATATTACAGTCAGTTAGAACCGATCACAAGAATGCTGATAGAAGCGGGCGAGATACCGGATGAAGTGATCATGCTCTGCACACGGGAATCTGTGGAGCAGGTGTCATTTATGCTTAAGGATGAGGAGAAAATAATGTCTCCGTGTGAGTTTTATCAGGAACGGATCAATCTCCAGTTGAAAAATGAAAAAGAGATCCATTATATAACGATGCCCCAGCGAAGAACGTTAAATTCAACCGATCTGGAAAGCAAAAGACAGGCGATTGCAGAGATCGCAGAATATGTTCTGAAAAAGAAAAAAGAGGCTGGAGATTTGAATCTCTGGATTGACACACAGGGCGGGCTGCGTGATATTTCATTACTTATGAATGCGGTTTTTTCATTATTGAAGACCAGCGATGTTGTTCCAAAAGGAATCTACTCCATCAATTTTGAAGGTGGAAAAGGAACAATTCAAAAGCAGAATGTTACCTATCAGATTTTTGATTTTGTCTCCGGAATGAATGAGTTTATCGAGTATGGACGGGCGGATCAGCTTCTGACCTATTATAAGAGTATTAAAGAAGAGATTCCGCCGGTAGTACAGACAATGAATGATCTGTCTGAGGCGATCATGCTTTGCAATACAGATGAATTTGACAGACAGTTAATAGAACTCAGAAAGCAGATCAGAAAGGCAGATAAAAGCGACCCTCTATTTTCAGTTTTTATTGAGCAGATTAAAAATGATTATAAAAAAATATTAGATGATAATGCCACAAGTCTGGATATTGTTGAGTGGCTTGTGTCAAAGAAACTGTATCAGCAGACACTTACTTATATCGAGTCGAAAGTGCCGGCAGAATGGGAAGAAAAATATATCATACATTTTGAAAGTAATAAGGAAATACCAGAAGAAGTATTTCCGAAATATAATACGAATCCGTTTCCAAACGAATTGAACTATTACATAGGCATGTTACTGGATGTCAGTAAGCTGGATAAAGCTGAAAGTAAAATCAGTTTGATCAGTTCAGTGAATGAAATTCTTAAAATGAGATGGATGCAGATAGAAAAAGGATCCGATGCAACCTTTGATTATCCGAAGAAAGGAAGTCCGTATGTGATTACGGTAAGTACGAATGCGAATAATAAAAAGTTACTTTCGAAACAGATTTTAATGTACCGGATTATTAAGGATGAACGGAATAAATGGAATCATATGATGAATACAAAGCGCATGACACGGAAAGAATTAACTACCGTCATCAATGAATTCATTCAAAATGGCCGCAGACTATATGCGGATATACAAGCGTAGCACTGGATACAAAAGGAGAATGTATGAGGGAGGAACTATTAGATAAAGAAGTATTGGCAATGTATGATGTCAGGGGAATACAGTCTTATATTTTTAAGACAAATAAGGCAAAAGAAATCATTGGGGCATCTGTACTGGTTGCAAACATTATTACGGATGGACTGGAAAAATACAAAAAAGAGTTAGATACTGCAGAACAATCCCACTATATGACAGACTGGCAGAACGATGATCCGACGGCATTTCTGAAAGATTTGTCCATAGAGATGCAGGTCATGTTTATCGGGGGAGGCAATGCATATGTCTTATTCCGGCATGGCGCGGTCTGCCAGAAGATAAACCGTTTTCTTGCAAAGCATGTTCTGGATGAAACTTATTCTTTAAATCTTGCAGTTGCCGTCATCGAAAAGACGGAGTCTTATAACAAGGATTATAATCATATCAATGATGAAATGCGGCGTATCAAAGCATACATGCCGCTTGCACAGCCGGTTGGTGCAATGCCGTTTATGGCAGTCGATTCTATTACCGGATATCCCATAACTTACATGGAAAATAATAAATATTACTGTACGGAATCAAAATTAAAACGTCAGGCATTCCCGAAAGACGAGCGTGAAAAGGTGTTTGACGATATGGTGACCGGAAAAGGGGATAATTCGCTGCTTGCAGTATGCCATATTGATGGAAACAGTATGGGAAAACGTATAAAAAAAATCATGGGAGGAGAGGGGAAAAAACACAAGACTATCGAATTCTATGGAGAAGCAGTCAGAACCATGCGGGGGTTGTCAAAAGAGATCGCTGAAACATTCCGTGATACTTTTGATCATATGACAGAATATATGGATTATTTGTCACCGCAGGTCAAAAAAACGCAGCACAAGCTTTACCGGGAGATCATTGTTGCTGGAGATGACATTACATTTGTCTGCAATCCGAAGCTGGCAATACCGGCAGTCCGGTATTTTCTTGGGAATATCGGTAATGACAGCGAATACAGTGCGTGTGGAGGTATCGCTTTTTTCAACAGCCATTTTCCATTTTCAGATGCTTATCAGGTTGCGGAAGAATGCTGCGGCAGTGCAAAGAAAAGAGCGAAACAGAAAGAAAACCATGGCGTAGATGATGAAATTGGCAATTTTTTTGATTATCAGATGTGTTCAAATATAAGAGCTGCCAATTTATCCGCTTACAGAGACAGACAGTATCGTTCTGATGCCGGATCATTTATGGCACGTCCGTATTATGTTCCGGCAAAGAATGACCGGTACAGACTGAATCAGAAGAATCAGCGATACAGTATCTGCCATTTTGATGAATGGAAGGGGCAGATATTGTCCATGCCAAGAAGTAAGGCAAAACAGCTGCGAGATGCGATCACGATGGGAAAGAATGCTATGGATGAATATGTTTCTTTTCTGGAATCAAGGGGGTACGGCAGTTACCGCGCCAATATAGATCAATATCCGGTCTGGTATGATGTGTTAGAGGTTATGGATCTTGTCATGGAAGGAGGGAATGAAAATGAAGATAACGATCAGGCTTTTAAGTGATCTGTCAACAACGGCGGGAGAGACTTATAATAGTCTTGTGGATACGGATGTTGTTTATGATAAATATGGTATTCCCTATATTCCGGCAAAGAGGATCAAAGGATGCATCAGAGAGGCTGCACTTGAAATGTGTGAGATGGGAATCATGGAAAAATCACAGTATACAAGGATTTTTGGGGAGGCAGGTTATCAGTCTTGTGAGTTCTGGCTCTCGAATGCATATATCAGGGATTATAAAAAGACGGTAGAGGATCTGGAAGCATTTGAAAGCGAGCTTACGGCACCTCAGAATGTGCTTGCACAGTATGCATATACAAGGACGCAGACAGCAGTTGACCAGAGAACCGGTGTAGCGGATGAAAATTCGCTGCGGACAATACGAGTGGTACGGAAAGGACTTGTTTTTGAAGCGGATTGCGGAATGGAAAACAGGGAAGATGAGGAAATTTTGAAAAGTGCAGTTTCTTTGGTAAAACATATTGGTATGGCAAGAACAAGGGGACTCGGGCTCGTTACCATGCGTTTGGAAGATGGAGATGAGCCGGAATGTAAACATGTAATGTTTCCTTCAAAGCAGTTTTATGACAGAAATAAAATCTCTTACACGATCCATTTAAACTCTACGCTGATATGTAAAACGGAAAACGGTAATCAGGCAGAAACAGAAGATTACATTGCGGGAAGCAAAGTATTGGGACTGATCGCAGGTGCGATGGGACAGACTGCATATCGCGAGATGATGTCAAAAGAAAATATGGTAGTTTCAAATGCTTACATTAAGTGCGGTCAGACCAGATGTATACCGGGGCGTGCATCCTGGCAGAAGGAAAAAGATCAGTCCTATGATGCAGACGGAAAGATGATGATATTTGATCTGTTGTATGAGCCGGATTGTGGCAGCCGTCAGATGACATCTTCCGGAATTGATTATATAGCAGATGATAAAAAGGTTATGACGGTTGATACAGAGATCAGCTACCATCATCAGAGACCGGAGGATAAATCAATCGGAAGGGCAACCGGAAATGAGGATGGATCAAGTTTTTATCAGCTGGCAGGCATCAGTGAGGGACAGTCGTTCGGAGGCTTTATTTATGCTGGAAGAGAGGTTGCAGAAAAGATCATTGAAGCTGTCGGAACTTTGAAACATGTCCGTATGGGATATGGAAAGTCTGGTGAGTTTGGAGACGTTGACTTTACATTAGACAGCTTGGAAGAAGTTTGCGATAAAAATCCGCAGGATACGGTAAAGGATGCCGTCATAACGGTATTGTCTGATCTGGTTTTATATAATAAGCAGGGAATCCTGACAGCAGAGCCAGAGGTCTTAAAACAGTATTTGGAAGATATACTTTCGGTATCAGATCTTGAGATCAGGAATCCTTTTTTTAAGTTTGATACGGTCGGTGGATTTAATGTTACCTGGAAGCGTCGCAAACCTGTCTTTTATGCGATCGGGAAAGGTAGTTCGTTTATCCTTCATTCTGAGTGTGGATTTGACATTCAGCTGTTAAAGAACTGTTTTATTGGTGAACGCACCACAGAAGGTTATGGTGAGATTATTGCAGAAAAGTTTTTGAGGGGAAAATCCGCTTCGGAAGGAAAGATATATATATCGAAGTATTCTGATGAAGCAGATCATCGGAAATTGGATGGTAAAACAGGAATTATTTATACACTGCTGCAGGATGATTTTGAAAAAAAAGCGGAAAAAAATATCCGTGAGAAAGCTGGGGAATTTACCAGTGATATCAAAAATGAATCCGGCATAAATTTGTCGGTATTGAATGCAGCTGTGGCAAAGATCAGGGTACTTTTCCGGACAGAAAAATCATACGAAGCCATGTCAGAACAGATCAGACAGATTGAAGATGAAAAGAAAAAGAACATTTGCATTAAGATTCTGGAAAAAGCAGATCCGAAGAGTATTGCAGCTGAAACAGAACGGGAAATCCAAAAGAACTATGGAATAGAGTTCCACAGTGACATGGATGATAATGAGAAGTACAGGTTTATGTATCGCAGTTACATCATAGATCTGAAATACTGTGTAAAGATATTGCAAAAGGAGCAGGATGCATGAGTAATAGGATTTTAAAAAGAAAAGTTCTAAGAATACAAGTCCGGTTTACCGCTCCGCTTTGTGTTTCGTCAGGAGAAGAAAAGTGGACGGATTCAGATGTTTTAAAAGATGCAGATGGAAGACCGTTTGTCGCAGGAAGTTCTGTTGCAGGTGCTATGAGGGCATATCTGGAAAAGGAAAAAGACTCTCCGTGTATGATGGGGTATTTAAGTGCGGATGGAAATGGCAGGATGAGTTCTGTCTATATATCAGATATGGTTTTTGACGAAAAAACAGTCGCGTTTTCCGTTCGCGATGGTGTTTCGTTAAACGATAATAAGACTTCGAAAACGGAGAGTAAATATGATACAGAGATATTGGAGACCGGAGCGGAGGCATATTTTTTTATAGAACTTGTAATTCGCGAAGCGGATGACGAGCCTGAAATGGCAGGTGGGATAAAAGCTTTTATTTATGGAATCGATCAATCAGAGATCCGTCTTGGAAATAAAAAGACCAGAGGGTTTGGTACATTTGAAGTAACAGTTGTAAACAGCAGATGCTATGATAAAACAAACTATCTGGAATATGCACAGGCTTATGATGATAAGACATGGCTTGATGTCCAAAATGAGATTGAAGAATATAAAATGTCTGTTGATCCTCTATATGCAAAGACGATAAAAATTGAAATTCCTCTGCGTATGAAAGGAGGAATCAGTATCCGTCAGTATGCTGCCAGAAAGGGAGAACCGGATTATGTACATCTGACAGATCATGGTATGCCGGTCATACCGGGAACAAGTTTTGCAGGAGCGATACGGCACAGGGTAAAAGAAATTTTATGGGAGTTAGAAAAAAATGGTACAAAAATGCCGTTAAATATCGCAGGTATCATGGACTATGCGTTCGGTTTCGTGGATAAAAAAGAAGCATGCGCATCTAATATCATTATCAATGAAGCGGTTATTTGGCATGCCAGACCGCTTACGATGACAAGGACAGGAGTAAGCCGTTTTGAAGGAGCAGTCAAAAAAGGAGCATTATATACAGACAGAACTTATGTTGATGGAGACCTTACACTTAAGATGTCTGTCCGTATCAAAGAAAATCCGGCAGATGCCAGATGGATCATGGGTATTTTAATGCTTGCCGTCAAAGATCTGCAAAATGGTTTTCTGGCAGTTGGTGGTCTTACCTCTATCGGGCGTGGCATATTTTGCGTAAATGGTCCGGTTCTGATCAATGGTGAAGCAGGAAAAGAGGATGGATATATCGCAGATATTTTTAAAAATATGAGTCCAGATGGAGGTATGAGAGCATGAATTTAGCAAAAGCACCGGAGCATGGGATAATGTATGCTCTTTATACAGGGCGGGTTGTTTATGAACCATATGACCGCGACCGTCTTCCATCTGCAGAAGAGATGCAAAAGGGACTCTTAGAACTGCATTTGTTTGATGAGTACAAAGAATACCGGTTTATCAGATCAGCGCGCGGGGATATCGAATTGTGTGTGGATGATAAAATCATCAGTTATTGTGACCGGGATGAAAAAAATGTTCATTCGGATACATACACAGAGGGAAAAATAATCACGCTTACAAAGGGGCAGGAATCACCGGATGAGAGTAAGGATTATGTGGAGATTGTAAATTATATATCTTATGATGAAAACGATCTTATGACTATAAATAATTATAGGCTGAAAGAGGTGAGATAAGTATGAGGGGATTTGTAAATCCATATAATTTTATTCGTTTTCCAAAGGAAAAAGCGAAAGCATATGAAGATACGGACATCCATACTGGCGTGATAGAATATACGGTTACAACCAAAACACCATTGTTTATTCCAAATTCAAGTTCGGATCACGCTTTTAAGGAATCCGAGGTAAAGGATCATAAATCTTATGACTTCTTTTCTTATACGGAGCTTGAGACAGATCGCACATATGATAACGAGTACCATGTTCCGGTAATACCGGGAAGTGAGATCCGCGGTGTTGTAAGGCAGGTATATGAGACATTGACGGATTCTTGTATGGGAATATTAAATGTAGATGCGTATCCGGTAAAAAGAACGATGGGACAGTTTAAGCCTGCTTTGATCCACCGTACGATCAATGGAAAACTTGAACTATTAAATGCAGATTCTTATCGTATCGAAATGGCTTGTGGAGAAAAAGAAGACGGGTCTGAAAGATACAGTAATGGAACGATAGTATATTTTAATAGGATAAGACCGGGTGGATTGATAAAATATTACAGCTTTTCAAAGGACGGAGATTTTAACGGCAGCGGCTGTCTGATCAAATGGGGAATGGGCTGCAGAAAGAAGCGGTATCATATTTTTGCCGGTAAAAACGCACAGAGTCCGGAAGAAAGATCGTTATCGAAGGATGTGATCGAAAGAAAACTGCTTCCAGTGATAGAGTCATATCTGTCGCAGCCAAATGTATCTTCTTTGAATGAGAAGGCATATCAGGAATACAAGCAGGATCTGCAGCTTTTTTTGAAGGAAAAAGGAGAAGGGTATTTTCCTGTCTGCTATTCAAAACTGGGGAATGAAATTCTGTATTTAGCTCCTGCAGTATTTTCCAAGGAAATATCAGATCATAACATTGAGACACTTGCAGGTTCGTTTTCACCATGTAAGGAAGAGGTATGTCCTGCATGTGATCTTTTCGGATATGTGAGAAAAAATAATGAAAATTGCAAGGGTTCTAAAGTGAGATTTTCAGATATGTATGTCAGAGAAAAATTGGATGTGAAAGAATACTATCTCAATTCCCGGATCACTTTGCAGAATTTAGGAGAGCCTAAGCTTGGAAATGTAGATTTTTATCTGAAAAGACCAGCAGGGGCACAATTCTGGACATACGATTATTACTATGCAGATCAGAAGCTTAGCGTTTATCCGGGTGAACTGCGGGGACGTAAGTTTTACTGGCATCACCAGAAGGTCAATCTGCCAAAAAATATAGTGCCTGTAAATCTGAATAAAACGGTGCGGATGGTAAAAGAGGGAATTGAATTTTCAGGAAAACTATATTTTGAATCAATCTCGCAGAAGCAGTTAGATCAGCTGATCTGGATCTTAAACAGTGGTACGGAGGGACTTGGACTGAAACTTGGTGGAGCAAAGCCGCTTGGAATGGGAAGCATTATGTGTTCCGTTGACAGAGTGACAGAGCGCAGGATAACAGTGGATGACGGAAAAATAAAATATATACTGGATGAAGCAGACCAGTTTGATGATATTACATATGAAAGTGTTGGCTTCAGCAATACGGTAAAAAAAGAGTTTTATAAGATCGCAGGATTAAAAACTGTTCCTGCTGATGTGGAGATCACTTATCCGAAAGAAAATGAACAAAAAGGTAAGCTGTTAGATGAAGGGTATAAATGGTTTACGAATAACCTTACATTTGTAACAGATGGAATGGTAAGAAATCGTGAGAGTATGAAAATAAGTGAAGCATTACCACAGATTCTCGACCAGGACTTTTCGCTGCCGTATAATGACAAACCAGTGAAAAAGAATAGTTATAAAAATAATGGAAGAAACGGAAAGTATGGTACACGGCCAGCAGGCAGAATAGGATAATTATGCAGTTATTAGTACATATCCGGCTTGACAGACCACTTGTATTGCCGATCAATTATAATCATATTTTACAGTCGGTTATTTACCGGGCAATCTCTATTGTGCCGGATTTTGGTAATTTTGTTCATGATTGCGGGTACAACAGAGGTGGTCGTCAGTATAAGATGTTTCAGTTTGGACAGTTAAATGGCTCCTATCAGATCAAAGCCCGGAAAATCATTTTTGATTCACAGGTATCTTTTGAGGTAAGAAGCCCGGAGCCACTATTGATAAGGCTCATGGCAGACAGTTTTCATTATTATGGGATCACATTTGGAAAAACACTGTATCGTGATGTGGAACTGGAACTATTTGATTATACAGTGGAAGAGTCAGAACTTGTGATCCGGATGAAGTCTCCGGTAACAGTTTATGCAACGGATCCTGTTACTGGAAAAACATATTATTATGATCCGGATGAAGCAGAATTTTATGGCAGGCTCAATGACAATTTTTATCGTAAATATCAGGCATATTATGGAATTGCGCCGTATAAACCACTGGACATTTCAAAAAATGAAGGAGTAAAAACCAGAAAGATCGTCACAAGATATCAGAACAGCTATGTGACAGCATGGTTTGTACAGCTGAATTTAGCAGGTGAACGCAGATATCTGGATTTTTTGTATCAGACGGGGCTGGGAGCAAAAAACTCCCAGGGGTTTGGAATGTTTGAGATTGTGTAAGTAAGAAAGCAGTTATTTTGCTTGATAGAGCTTTGAAGCCGCTGCATAGGAATCTGCGAACTTTTGTCTTAGGGATGGAGGAGAAAGAATTTCGGCATCGGCTCCAAAGGAAAAGAAGTAATTATATGCCTGGAGTTCAGAACAGTCGAATACATACTCGTATTCCGTGGATTTTTCTTCATTTTTTACAGGCCGTGAGTGAAGTTTTTTTAAGAAAGTCTGCGTTCCATTTTCGGTTAGTTTTACATGTATTTCTTCCCCTTCACCAAGCAGATAGGCAGGTGAATATTTAGCCAGTTTATCTTCAATGTCCTTTATCTCTTTTTGGTTCAGATGAAAAGTGCGGCTTCTGGAAAGCCGTGAGATATTAATTCTCGACATGGAAAATGAAGCAATGACTTTATTCTTTTCGCTGTATTCTTTTTTTCTTGAATAGCAGACCAGATAGTCTTGTGTGGACATTGGATCTGCAACGATTTTATAAGGATAGACACAAAAAGTCTGTTTTGTGTCATTAATGGAAACAATAACATCTAAGATGTAATTGTTTTCACATGCAATATTTATCTGGTCATAAATATCTTTTCTAAAAATCTGTTCTCTTTTTATAAATGGAAGAGATGCGTACTCTTCAATCAGGCATTTTATATACAACCCTGAACGATCACCATATGGAACTGCTTCCATACATTCATCTCCGAATAAAAAATCTGCATTTTCATCATTAATATAATACAGTTTCGAGTGAGCCTTATTTTTTTTGAATTTTTCGATGTGGCATTTAAGCTCAGTTTCCTTTTGGGCAACAAGTATATCGATGACTTTATTGAGTTCAATTTCATGAAAGCCAGATTTGGAATCTTTCAGACATCCGGTAAGTTTTGAGCGGTATTTTTCCAAATAGGTAAATATGGATGAAGCTGCTTCATCATGGAAATTTGTTATAACGGTATTGATGAAAGCTGTCATGGATGTAACACCAAACACAGTCATATCGTCTTCTATCGTAAATATAGCTTTATCGCTAAAAGAAATTCTTATTTTTTGCGCATCATTTATAGCAGTAAATCCCATATAGTACCATCTCCCTTTTTATATAAAAACTCTTGTTGTTCCTATCATCGTAACATTTTTTTGAAAAAAATACAATTATACAAGCTAATTTCGTAACAGTTTGATGAAGAAATGATTCCGTTGTTTATTGCCATATGAAGAGTTATAATAAACTCAGTCAAGGGGAAAAAGAACAGATTCGCAGGGAGGTGATAGTATGGAAGAGCTTTTTAAGGTTATCGGTTACGCTGTAGTCGATATTCTGGTTGAAGCTGTTGCCAGTGCTGATGAGTAGCAGCTGCCAGGAATGTTTTGACTGTGAGGAGGTGATAAGTGATGGAGGATTTTGATTTCCGAGTGTTAGGTCATGTGCTTGTCGACATTTTTGCCGATATTTTTGAGGGATAAGGCATAGCCTTATTTCTCTCAATGCTGGATGAAACTGATGGTTTGTTTTTCGATTACAGGAGGTAATGGAGATGGAAGGGATGGGAAATGATATGGTTAATTTTGGTATCAGTGAGCTTGTACCTGTGAAGGTTACAAATGTTCAGCGGGAGATCATCAAGACCAAGAGCAGATGGTTCCTGCTGGCGGAGGATGAATTACCTTTAGCGGAAAGAAGTGCGTGATCCGCATAAAAAACAGACTACCGTGTCATACTAATCCGGTAAAATTCAGATTATTTTACGGGAGGGAAAAACATGGAGAAGCAGAAAAACTTATCTAAAGTATCAGCCGGTGCAGATAAAAAGGTAAGGGATCAGGCATACAATGAGTATGTGGAATCAGTAACACCCAAACATAATCTTGCTGCGAATATGGCAAAAGCATTTGTGATGGGGGGGATTATCTGCTGCATCGGACAACTGATCTTAAATACCTGTAAAAATTTAGGACTTGATAAAGAAATGTCAGGGAGCTGGTGCAGCATCCTGTTGATCTTATTATCTGTGATCTTAACCGGACTGAATCTGTATCCGTCACTTGCGAACTGGGGAGGAGCAGGAGCACTTGTGCCGATCACAGGGTTTGCAAATGGTGTTGCAGCACCGGCGATTGAATTTCAGAAAGAGGGACAGGTTTTTGGAATCGGCTGTAAGATATTTACAATCGCAGGACCTGTTATTTTGTATGGTATTTTTTCAAGCTGGGTTCTGGGACTTATTTACTGGCTGCTCTGTAGTTTGGCATTGCTATGAAATATCAGGTATGTTACAATGAACCCGGATAACAGCCTTTAATGGGATACTAAAATATAGGAACAGGGTATCTTTGAAAGAAGGTGCATTGTTCCTTTTTACAATAGGATAAGGAGTAAGAAAAATGTTTCACAGTCAGTCAACGCAGGTAGAATTGCTTTTCTGCGGTTGTCTTTTTTTGCCTGATCACAGCATTATGTATGTATTTAAGTAATAATTTTGATAAGAAAAAGAGAAAGTGGCTGCTTTTGATGCAAGTGTCTACTGCGGTACTTCTTTTTAGCGATGCTTTTCTGTATTGTTATTTTGATGCAGACAATTTTTATCACAGGAATACAGGATTTGTGATTTATCTTCTGTTTCCGGTAGTGTCAATGCTTATCGATCGGTCATTATTGGTACAGTTCCGAAAAAATATCCGGAAAAAGATTTTTGTGTCTATGCTTTCCTATATCTACAACGTTAAATCAGTGCGTTAAAGAATTGTCATCAGATCCGGATATGGATGTAGCAATCCAGAACCTGCTTGGTGTTATTAATGCATATTTTCGAGTAGACAGAACCTATATTTTTGAAATATCGGCAGATGGAAAAACTTTAAAAAATACATATGAATATGTCAGTGATGGGGTTTCTGCACAGATTGAAAATTTACAGGAAGTGCCAATTGATGTTATATCTGTATGGATAGATCATTTTCAAAAGGATGAAGTATATTTTATGTCGACGGTAGAGCAGGAAAAGGGTTCTGAATCCTACGAGATGCTGCAGGAACAGGATGTAATATCATCTGCAGAATGACGAAAAGAATGAATGAAGGGGCAGATGGAGCCTTTACGAAAGAAAAGAGGAAAGTTATGAAAAGATGGAGCGTTGCAGTACTGATGATCACATTGTCCATGCCGTTTTTTGCAGGATGTGGAACGTCGCAGAATAGTGGGACTGCAAAGGTAAAGTTAGATCCGGACAATCCGGTATCACTTACGGTCTGGCATTATTACAACGGAGCACAGCAGGCTACTTTTGATACGCTTGTGGAAGAATTTAATGCAACGGTAGGAAAAGAAAAAGGAATTTATGTGGAAGAATACAGCCAGGGTTCTGTTTATGATTTAGAACAGGCGGTTCAGAGTGCGATCAAAGGAGAAGTGGGGGCAGATGATCTGCCGGATATTTTTTCATCCTATGCTGATACGGCGTATTATGCACAGCAGGAGGGTAAATTAGTTGATCTGACACAGTATTTCAGTGAAGATGAATTATCTTCTTATGTGGACTCTTATATTGAAGAAGGATATTTTCAGGACGATGGTGCACTGTATCTTTTGCCGGTTGCAAAATCAACAGAAATCATGATGATCAATAAAACGGACTGGGAGCCGTTTGCAGCAGAGACAGGATCTTCATTGGATGAATTAAAGACGATTGAAGGAGTCGTTGATGTAGCTGAGCACTATTATGAATGGACAGATGCAAAGACACCGGATATTCCGGATGATGGAAAGGCATTTTACGGCAGGGATTCCATGTCTAATTATTTCATTATCGGAATGAAACAGATGGGAAAAGAAATCTTTGAAGTAAAAAATGGAGAGGTAACATTAAATACAGATAAAGAATCCATGCGTCGTCTGTGGGATGATTATTATGTGCCATATGTGAAGGGATATTTTGAATCTTACGGAAAATTTCGTTCAGATGACGTGAAAACAGGAGATATTCTTGCATATACCGGAGCTACATCTTCGGCAGTATATTTCCCGGATAATGTAGAAAATGGAGAGGAGAGTTATCCGATCGATTACATTATTCAGGATGCGCCGATCATGCAGGATGGAGAAAATTATATGGTGCAGCAGGGGGCAGGAATGGCTGTTACAAAGTCAGATGATGCACATGAATATGCATCCTGTGTATTTTTAAAATGGATTACAGAGAAAGAGCAGAATCTCCGTTTTGGCTGTGATTCTTCATATCTTCCGGTTTTAAAAGAGGCAAATAAAGTTGAAACATTAGATAAGGTTATCAAAGATAATAATATAGAGATCAATGAAAAGTCTTATGATTGTCTGAAATACATCTTAGAGAATTTTGATCAGAAGAAATTTTATACACCGAAAAGTTTCAGAAAGGGGTATGATGCGAGAAAAATCTTAGACTATAATTTGTCTGATAAGGCAGTTGAGGATAAAACTGCAATCGATGCAGCTATTGCAGAGGGAACCTCAAGGGATGAAGTATTAGAATCATATCTTTCAGATGAGGCATTTGAAAACTGGTACAATGATTTTTGCAGTTCTCTTTCTGCTGCAGCAGAATAGTGTGGAAATAAACTGAGCAAATGAGACGGACAGGTAAGGATTGCATGGGGAAAAAGAAAAAGACTTTATTAAAAATATTTTTGATACCGATTCTGGGAATTGTTCTGATTGAGGGGATCGTGCCGTTCCTTACATTGGTTTTCAGCGGGATAAAGTCGAATCTGGAGGAGAATAATATACGTGTTGTAAACCATATTGTAGAGAACAGACAGGTGGTTCTTGAAAATGATATGGTGGAGAAGTGGCGCTCTGTTTATAAGAAAAGTGATGAATTAAACAGTGATCTGTCACAGGTACTTGATGATAATCATGCGGATGTCGGGCAGTTTCTGAAATCAAAAGAGATTCAGGAACAGTATTTAGAAATAGTATTTCCTGACATGGTAGATGAACTTCAATATAATATGACTTCCGGTATTTTCCTGATTCTTGCAAATGACAGTCCCATGAATGAGGAAGCAGAATACAGAGGCTTTTTTGTGAGGGATTCTGATCCGCAGGCAAAAACGGAGTCCAATGCAGACCTTTTATTGGAGCGTGGAAATAAAAGGTTGTCCCATAATCTGTCCATTTCTTTAGACAGTGCATGGAGTACAGATTTTCATTTTACAGGAAATGGAAACCGTGATGCGGATAATTTTTTTTACAGGCCTTATATGCAGGCAGTCCGGAATACCAAAGTGAATATGAGGGATTTAGGATACTGGGCAAAGACATTTATTTTGGAAGATCATTATATGGACAGCCATCAGATGATCACTTATTCAGTACCGCTGTTATATGAAGGAACGGTTTATGGGGTGGTAGGAGTAGAGATCAGTCTTAACTATCTTTCGAATTATTTCTCTGTCAGGGATCTGGATGGTGATTTAAATGCCGGATATGCGCTTATGATCCAGAATGCAGAAGGAAAATATGAGAGTGTTGTTGGAAAAGGCGCTTTGTATGATATTGTATATAGAGATAATCATGCATTGGAATTTAAGGCAGATGCAGGAGATGAATTGTGCAAAATCACCGGGGCACAGATGGGAAAACAGGATATTTATGTGGTAACAAAGCCGTTATCACTTTACAGTAATAATGTGCCGTATGATGATGCTGACTGGGTATTGTGTGGATTTGTCACAGAAGATTCTATTTATGGGATCGGAAGAAAAGTCTATATTAAAATGATCACGGCAATCATAAGCGGTGCACTGTTTGCAGCAGTTTTAGTATACTGTCTGATCCGTTATGTTACAAAGCCGGTATACCGTCTGATGGAAAGTGTACGTGGCGGAGTTACCGGGATTCGTGATTTTAAAAATTCAAATATTCTTGAAATTGACGAATTACATGGAGTGATCGAAAATCTGACCGATGAACAGATGCAGACGGAAACACAGCTTCTGGAAGAAAAAGAAAGATACCGGATCGCAGTT
Source organism: Roseburia sp. OF03-24 (assembly GCF_003463035.1). Lineage (NCBI taxonomy): Bacteria > Bacillati > Bacillota > Clostridia > Lachnospirales > Lachnospiraceae > Roseburia > Roseburia sp. OF03-24. Next base: position 19,855 of record NZ_QSCK01000038.1, read on the forward strand.
GAGAGTTCACAGGATATATTTTTCACGTATCGTAAGAAAGAAAAAATATTAGAAGTTGTAAACAGCGGTAATTTTGATGGTATCTGGGATTGTGTGAAACATCCGGAGTGGGTAGATAACGGATATATTTATCCGGAGGACAGGGAACGTGTTGTGTATCATGTTCTCAATGCAAAAAATGAGCTCAATATTGATTTTCGGATGCGTTACAGGGCGGGAGACGATTATACCTGGGTAAATCTGTCCGGAAGTGTTATGCTGGACGAAGCAGGAGAGTCAGAGCGTGTAGTTGGCTGTATTCACAACATACAAAAGAGAAAACTTCTTGAAGAAGAACAGAGAAAGAAACAGCTTTTAGATCCGGTCACATTATTTTACCGTCTGGAATATGGTCTGGAAGCAATGAGAACAGCGCGTGAAAAATGCCCGGAAGGTGTTACTGCTATTATTGATATCTGTCATTTCACGAAAGTGAATGAGCAGTATGGACTGATTTTTGGAGATATTTTATTAGAACAGCTTGCCGGAGAGCTCGTAACAGAATGTGGTAAGCAGAATTTCAAAAATGTCATCTATATAAGAGCAGGTGCAGATCAGATGCTGCTATGGCTCCCTGATGTGCAGACATCACAGGTAAAAGCAATGATTGAAAAGGTCCGGCAGGATTTTACGGCACTGACAGATGAGAAATTGCTTACATTGAATTTAAAATGCGGTATTACGCGTGTAATGGCAGATGATCGGGAAGAAGACAGTAAACAGCAGGCAGGAAAGGCATTAGCAGCTGCAAAGCATAGTCGTTATGACATTATGATTTATCAGGAACTTTCGGAGAATGAAAAAAGTATGCAGGCAGATGCCACATTCCGGGAGATCGCTTCCGTTGGCAGGTTAAAACAGATGAACCTTTCCTCTATAGCGATCAATCTGTGTGACAGAGAAGGAGAACTTGCAGTCATACTTGATATTCTTTCATTGAAGTTAAAAGAAAAATATAATCTTGCAAATCTTGTCATTGCAAGTTTTAACAGGGAATATCTGGTAAACAGCCTGTTATATAACTGGAAAGATACAGAAAACTTTCAGAACTGGGATGGAGTCAGTCGTTGTTCCGGTTCAGAATACCAGCAGTTTATTGAAAATAAGAAAGTGCAGGAGATACTGCCGGTTACGGAAGAAGTTTTAAGGGATCCGACACTGGGAAAATTTGCAGACCGGACGGATGGAGTACTCTATCATATGGCTGACAATGGTTCTTATGCAGGAAGTATCCTGTTTATGGGTATTGATCAAAAAATACTGGATAATGAGGAAGACCGGAAGAATTTAAATGAAATAGGATCTATTATCCAAAATAAGATCAATCTGCAGCGTCATGATCTTGCAGCAAAAGCAAAATCAGATTTCCTGGCACGAATGTCTCATGAGATCCGCACACCGATGAACGGAATTATCGGTATGGCAGAGATCGCTCTGAGAGATGGACAGGAAGAAAAACGACGTATTGACTGTCTGAACAAAATTAAAAATTCTTCTAATTATCTGCTTGGATTATTGAATGATATTTTAGATATGTCAAAGATCGAAAGCGGAAAAATGAAGCTTGTGTCAGAACAGGCAGATTTAGCTAAAATGATACGGGGACTTGAGCCTTTGCTTGAATCGAAGATTGCAGAGAAAAACATCCGGTTTTCACAGAATATTGAGCTAAAGAATGACTGGTTCATCTGTGATGAACTCCGGATCAACCAGGTACTTGTGAATCTGCTTGGAAATGCTGTCAAATATTCCAATATGGGTGGTCATGTGAAACTGACTGTTCGTGAAATGCAAAAGACAGCAGAATTATCGGAGATTTATTTTGAGGTCAGCGATGATGGAATCGGCATTGCGGAAGATAAGCAGCATCTGATCTTCCAGAGCTTTGAGCAGGCAGATACATCTGAAAATGCGAGAATACAGGGAACCGGTTTAGGACTTGCGATCAGCAGCCGCCTTATTCATATGATGTATTCACAGATACAGTTACAAAGTGCACCGGGAAAAGGCAGTACATTTTATTTTACACTGCAGTTAAAACCAGTGGAGAAGAGCCGGCTGCAAGAGAAAACACCTGATCTATCCAGGGATTTCACCGGAAAAAGGGTTCTTGTAGTGGAGGATAACGCACTGAATATGGAAATCGCGCGTACTCTTTTAGAAACATTTGGCATTGAGGTGGAGGAAGCATATAATGGTAAAGAGGCAGTGGAAGGTGTGCGCACTACACCGCCAGGATATTATGATCTGATTCTGATGGATATTATGATGCCTGAAATGGATGGACTAGAGGCAACACGCACGATCAGGCAGATTGACAGGGAAGACTTAAAAACACTTCCGATCATTGCAATGAGTGCAAATGCATTTGACGAGGACGTAAAACGTTCAATCGCAAGTGGTATGAATGGTCACCTGTCGAAGCCGGTCAATGTCAGTCTGCTAAAGGAAACACTTGCATCCGTATTGGGCTGAGATTTATTGGTTAAAATAATTAAGAGATACAGGAAATTGAAAAAGGAGAGGCAGAATGCAGGCAGGAAAAGGTATTTCAATACCGTCAATTTTAAAAGTAGGAAAAGGTGCTTTAGCAAGGATTGGAAGTTATTTAAAGAAAGAAGGAATCGAACAGGTCGTCATCTTTTTTGGAAATGGTCTGATCGATCTGTTTGGTACAGACGTGATGGCTTCCCTGAAACAGGAGGAGATCAGGGTTTTAGAATATAGTGAGTTAGATACGGTAGATATTGATGATATCATAACGCTGGCATTTGCCATGCCAAACAAGACACAGGCAGTCATTTCCATCGGCGGAGGAAAGGTCATCGATGCCGGAAAGTATGCAGCTTTTTTACGGAATATTCCATTTATCAGTGTACCGACTTCAAGTTCAAGTGATGGATTTTCCAGTGCAAGCGCATCACTTCTTGTCCATGGAAAGCGGACTTCCGTTCCGGCAAGGCTTGCTTATGGCATTATCGTGGATACACAGATCATACGGACTGCACCGGAGAAGTTTATTTATTCCGGGATCGGTGATATGCTCTCAAAGATCACAGCTATTTATGACTGGATCTATGAGGAAAAGTGTGGTTACAGTGAGGTAAATGATTTTGCGGTGATGATCGCAAAAAAGGCGGTTAACAGTTTTGTGCGGACGCCGTATGAGAGCATTAAAGATGAACTGTTCTTAAAAGAGCTGGTCGATTCACTTGCCATGAGCGGGATCGCCAATGAGATCGCAGGAAGCAGTGCACCGACGAGCGGAAGCGAGCATCTGATCTCACATGCATTAGATAAAATATTAGAGATACCGCAGTTACATGGAATCCAGGTTGGCATTGCGACCTATATCATGAGTAAAGTGCAGGATCACCGTTATGTGCGTGTTGAGACGGTTCTTAGGGAAACCGGATTTTTTGATTACGCAGCGACACTTCAGATGAAACGTGATGATTTCATCCGGGCAATCGATATGGCACCGTCCATCAAACCGTTCCGTCACACTTATCTGCATGAGGAGAGTTACCGGGAGGCGGCAAAGAAACTGGTGCGTGAGGATGAAGTTTTAAGCAGAGTACTTGTATAAAACCGGCAATAACCGGGAAAACTTAATAAAAATACAAAAGAGAAAGTAAATGTTCATATTTGGAGCATTTACTTTTTTTGTGAAAAAAATCGGGAGGAAAACAGGGATATATGATTAAAGAAGATGGTTTACCGGTAGGACTTGGGTTTGGACTGGCGATGAATGAGAAGGCATTAGGACAGTTTTCCATGATGACGGAAGATGAAAAAAGACAGGTTATTGATGCAGCGAGAAGTGTACAGACAAAAGAGCAGATGGACAAGATTGTAAAAAATATTGCGGATATGGAATTTTTTTAGAAAGATATGAGGATAAAATATGGGAAATAACATGGATTTGAACTATGAGATGTTCTGTTATCAGTGTGAGCAGACGGCGAATGGAAAGGGCTGCACAAAACTCGGCGTTTGTGGAAAGACACCGGAGATCGCAAATCTGCAGGATCTTTTGATCTTTCAGGTAAAGGGGATCAGCTGTTATGGAAAAGTGCTGATGGAAAACGGTGCACATATGGATAAAACGGTGGTAAGTTTTATTGAAAATGTGCTGTTTACAACACTCACAAATGTGAATTTTGATGTGGATGCACATTTGGAATTATTGCGTGAATCACAGAGAATCAAAGAGCAGGTCAGGGAAATGGCAGGAAAAAGCAGTAATCCGACCGCGCATGCAGCCTATGATCTGCCAGAGAGTAAAAGTGATATGCTGCGCGATGCACCTCTTGCAGGAATTATGTATGATAACACGTTAGATCCGGATATCCGTTCCCTGCGCCAGACGATCATTTATGGGTTAAAAGGTATCAGCGCGTACGGACATCAGGCGAGAGAACTTGGATATTACAGCGATGAGGTGGATGATTTTTATCTGTTAGGGCTTGAGGCGACCACAGATGACAGTCTGACGGTGGAAGAATTGATCCGTATGACAATGCGTACCGGGGAAATGGCACTTGCGGTTATGAAAAAACTCGATGAGGCAAATACGGAAATTTATGGGAATCCGTATCCGCACAAAGTGGATGTAACGATCAAAAAAGGTCCATTTATTATTGTTTCTGGACATGATCTAAAGGATTTAGAGATGTTGTTAGAGCAGACAAAAGACAAGGGTATCAATATTTATACACATGGTGAGATGCTGCCATGTCACGGCTATGAAGGGTTGAAAAAGTATCCGCATCTGGCTGGTAATTTTGGAGGTGCATGGCAGGATCAGCAGAAGCAGTTTGACAATATTCCGGGCTGTATCCTGATGACTACAAACTGTCTGATGCGTCCAAGAGAAAGTTATAAAGACCGTATTTACAGCACAAACGTGGTCGGCTGGGAAGGTGTAAAGCATATTGGAAAAAATGAAAAAGGGGAAAAAGATTTCAGTGAGATCATAAAGCAGGCGTTAGAGCTTGGAGGATTTAAAGAAGACCAGGAAAAACAGGAGATATTGGTCGGTTTTGGGCATGCTGCAACATTAAGTCAGGCAGATAAAATTGTGGAAGCGGTAAAGAGTGGACAGATCCGGCACTTTTTCCTGATCGGAGGCTGCGATGGTGCCAGACCGGGTAGAAATTATTATACGGAATTTGCCCAGATGGTGCCGAAAGACTGTGTGATCTTAACACTTGCCTGTGGAAAATACAGGTTTAACAAGCTGGACTTTGGGGAGGTGGCAGGATTGCCGAGACTTTTAGATGTCGGACAATGCAATGATGTATATTCAGCAGTTAAAATTGCGACGGCACTTGCAGACGCATTTGAAACGGATGTCAATGGTCTTCCACTTTCCATGATCGTTTCGTGGTATGAACAGAAAGCGGTGGCAGATCTTTTGGCACTTTTGAGTCTTGGTGTCCACGATATCTATCTTGGACCGACATTGCCAGCATTTTTAAGCCCGAATGTACTGCAGTATCTGACAGACACATTCCATTTAAGGCAGATCAGTAATGCCAGTGATGACATTAAGACCTGTCTGAAACAAAATATCGCATAAAAACATACTATTGTTCAAAAAATCCAAGCTGCTCTAAGGCGTAAGCAATACCATTTTCGCTTGCGCGTTTGGTTACAAATGATACCTGATCAAACAGGGAAGCCGGGGAAGCATTTCCCATGGCAACGCTGTTTGGTACATAGGAGAGCATCGGCAGATCGTTGTTGCTGTCGCCGATCGCATAGGCGGCGTTAAGATCTAAATGATAATAGTTGAGCACATACTGTATGCCGGTTGCCTTACTGTAGCCGGTCGGGACAAATTCGCGGAAAGTACCGCCGCGGTCGATGCAGGTAAAATAAGGATCACTGACTTTGCGAAATTCTGCTAACTGATCGGGAGTCTGATACCAGATCACAAATTTATCGCAGAAGAAGTTCGGGTTTTCTAAATTTTCCGGCATATCATAATCGCGGCTTACGAATGCTTCATACTGGCGTATGGCATCCGGGTGTGTAAGGGGTCTGCTTTTATCGAATGCTACTTCTTTTCTGGATTCGAAAAGGATATCCACATTTGTTTTTCGCGCTGCTTCTAAAAGCTGCATGGTAATGCTGTGCGTCTGGGCAACGTGCAGTGCTTCCGTGCCGGAGCAGAAAATGTTCGTGCCGCATCCGCAGACATAACCGTCAAAGCCGATCCGTCTGAAACGCGGTTCTACATTCTGAAAGCACCGGCCAGTATTGATAAACATCAGATGACCGAAGGTGCGTGCACGTCTTATTGCATGAATTACACTTTCAGGCAGTGAACCGTCGATCTCCGAAGTTAAGGTTCCGTCAATATCAAAAAAAGCGATTTTTTTCATAGATTCATCTCCGTAAAATAATCATGATAAATAAATCTGACCGAAAGAATTGTACGTTATTTTTTTCAAATTGTCAAAACGAAATAGAAGATGGTATAATGTGCGTAAGCAATGAGCAGTGCCACATGAGGGTAAAACAAAAAATGGCTGCTCGCAGACACTTTGTTGTTTTGTTCTCATGTGATAAGGCGAATGCCCGTCAGTCCGGAAAATCTCTGATTTTTCGGACGTGCATTTCGGACGAAAGCATATATGCAGAATGAGGAGGATTACCATGAAGTACCATACAATAAATGAACTGAGGAACTTTAATTTTAAGGAGGCATATATCGCACAGATCTGTGCTGTAAGCGGGATGTTTGAGATTGTATTTGATAATGTGACGATTCTGCCGGAGAATTCCTGTAACCGTGATATCAGGGAGATGCGTGCAAATGAGCTTGTCTTAAAGATCAGTGATCCGGTAATTGAGGCATTTGTGGAGGAAGGATATAAAGTCTACGATGCGAACGGTAACTTAAAAAAGAAAAATGAGGATGTCGTGATCCTGCCGGAAAATTATGCTGATAAATTCAAAGAGTTAGAGGGCTGTGAAGTATATTCTGTTGAACAGGAAAAAGGATGTTATATCATTTCTGTTGATACGGAGGATCATACATTTTTACTGCGCGTCAGTGGTTCCGGGGATACGGAAGAGTGGGATCGTTTTCTGAACAAATAACTGGAGATAAAGGAGTATTCCGATGAAAATATTAGTGACAGGGTTTGATCCGTTTGGCGGAGCATCGATCAATCCTGCATACGAGGCGGTAAAACTGCTCCCGGATAGGATAGAAGGAGCAGAGGTGATCAAAATGGAGATCCCGACTGTGTTTGGAAAAGATGAGGAAGTCATAAGGACTGCTGTGGAAAAATATCATCCGGATGCTGTGCTATGTGTGGGACAGGCTGGTGGAAGATCCGGGATCACAGTCGAGAAAGTTGCCATTAATCTGATGGAAGCACGCATACCGGATAATGAGGGAAAGCAGCCGTCAGATGAACCGATCAAAGAGGATGGAGAGAATGCATACTTTGCTTCTATCCCGGTAAAGTGCATGGTGCAGTATATAAAAGAAGCCAAAATACCGGCGCGGGTTTCCTACACAGCGGGAACTTTCGTCTGCAATGACATCATGTATCGTGTCCTTTATATGATCGACAAAGAATATCCGCATATGAGAGGCGGGTTTGTACATGTCCCGTATCTGCCGGAGCAGACGCTTGATCTTCCGGAAGGAACACCAAGTATGTCGGCTGAGATGATAGAGGAGGCATTAGAGTATGGAATCCGGGCGATCATTGAGAATGAGGAAGATGTGAAGACGACAGGTGGAGAGATTCACTGATGAGATGACGGTGGTATGCGAAATATTACAGTTGAAATTATAAATAATAGAATGATAGAGCCGGAGCAGTGCGGATATGCGCTGCTCCGGCTCTTTGTAGTTTGCGGTATACGTTTCTGACACACATATTTAACGATTCTTTCACATAACCATCACATTACAATCAGCTGTTCTTTAAATTGCGATGTTATCTTTATACCGTTAAAACGGAGCACGTGAGTATGGAAAGTGAGGAAGATAATGAGAAAACAAGGAAAAAGAATGATGAGTGTGATCGCCGGCATTGCAGCTGTTTGTGTGATGACAGGTGGGATCGGGTATCAGGCGATAGCATCCGGAGCACAGACGAACAGTACAGAGCAGAATGAGAAAGGTCAGGATACAGATCAGCAGGAGAGTTCAGACGGCTCTTTTTCGGAAGATGGTACAACACAGATCGGTACAACAAGCCAGATGCCGGAATTTACGGTAAATGCAGTGACAATGACGGTAGAAGAGATATATGCCACATCCGGAGATACCGTGAGTAAAGGGGATGCCCTTTTTAAGCTGACGGATGAAAGCATGGAATCAGCAAAGGCATATTATGAAGATGCCATTCATGACGCTGAAAATACGCTGAAAACAGCAAAGGCAGATCTTGCAAGTGGACAACTTTCCGCAGAGAGCGCGAAGCAGGATTCCGATTTAACAGCACAGACTGCAGAGGAAAATTATCAGGCGCAGATAGATGCGCTAGATGCTGCAGTGGAAGAAAAAAAGGAAGCATATGATGAAGTAGTAGAACAGATATCTGAATATCAGACGAAGATTGATAACAATGACTATTATGTGGAATGTGCGATTGATGAGAAAAAGGCGGCAGTTGATGCGGCAGAGACGGCGTTGGCACAGGCACAGGATACGCTGACACAGGCGCAGGAGTCTGATAACAGCACAAGTCAGGCGGTATCAGCGGATTTGTCAAATATCAGGGAGCAGATCGGGGCAGGAGCAGATTCAGATACGCTGCTTTCCATTGTACAGCAGGCAGTGGATGATTACACGGCAAGAGAGCAGCAGTCTGATATACTTACGGCGGCACAGCAGGCGGCAGATGCGGCGCAGAGCAAACTCGAACAGGCACAGAAGGAATTTGATTCGGCAGTCGAGACTTACAATAAAAATGTAGAAGAAACCAATACAAAAATTACAGAACTGACAGAGAGTTTAGATAATCTGAAATCTGATTATGAACAGGCCGCGCGTGATGCAAAGACACAGAAAGCCGAACTGAAAAATGAATATGATACCGCTGTAGTGGAAGGTAAATATGCGGGAAGTACGTATGAGGCAACTGTTTCGGAACTGGAAAGTGCAGTGGAATCTGCACAGAATACACTTGATACATTAAAAGAAGAACAGACTGCACTGATTGCGTTGGAAAATGGTGTTGTTACTGCAGATGAGGATGGAACGATCGCAGCAGTGCCTTATGAGGCAGGAAATACGCTGCAGCCGGGTACTGCATTTGCGTTGTATTGTGATACACAGACGATCATGATCTCAGTGGAAGTGTCACAGGAGAAGGTAGCGCAGGTTCATGTTGGTGAAGAGGTATCTGTCATGATATCAGGAAACCGGGAAGGAGCAGTAACAGGAACTGTTTCATCGATCGCATCTTCGGCAACAACTGGAGAAAGTGTTTCTAATGTCACTTACGCGGTGATTATTTCAATTGACAATCCGGATGGAAAACTTGGTTCCGGTTCTTCCGCAACCGTTATATTCCAGGGAGAACAGGAGGAAAAAACAGAATGAAAAAGAAAAAGGTGGCAGTAATTCTTTCGTTAGGCGCAGCAGCCCTTCTTATGATAGGAGGGATCAGTGTATATGCACACCAGTTTTCGGACAGCGCGGAATCAGAGACTGTCTATAAAGAGACGACAGCGGGATATGGAACTCTTACAGTTGGAATTACGGAGAGCGGAAGCGTGACGATCGGAAGTATCTCACAGGATATGGACGAGGATATAAGTATATCTTCGGATTCAGGAAGTGGACAGACAAGTGGAACGCAGGCATCAGGAACGTCAACAGGTAATTCTTCGGTGGCGTTAGAGGTAGAGGAAGTGTATATTTCAGTTGGACAGCAGGTAAAGGCAGGCGATGCACTGCTGAAATTGACAGATGACAGTATTGAAAAATATCGGAAAAAATTAAAAGAAGCTGTGACGGAGGCTTCGGCAGATTATAACTCTGCAGCACTTAGTTCAGCGAAAGAAAAGGTAAGTGCCAGCTATTCTTATAACTTAAGTGTGGCAGAGGGAAGTGTGGCGCAGGAAGAATATGAGACAACGATCAGTGAACTGCAGGATGCAGTGGATGAAGCACAGGAAGCAGTGGATGAGTCACAGGCACTTCTTAATTATTATCAGGAAATGATCGATGGTGGCATGGATTTAAGTGAATCTCTCGCAACGGAACAGGAGAATTACAATAAGTTATATAACAAATTAAAAGCAGCAAAGAGTGCATATACCACAAAATCCGTTGAGGCAGAGAAAAAATATAAAGAAGCAATGTTAAACTATGAAAATGCAGACAGCCAGTACTCTGCAGATGTGACTGGTGTGGATGGTTCTGTGGAAACAGCGGAAGATACACTGACAGAAGCAAAAGAGGCATTAGCTGAATTTGAAGAATTTGTGGGTGATGGCACGATCTATTCAGATTATGACGGTACGATCATGTCAGTCGGCTATGAGGCAGGAGATGATCTGTCCGCAGGTACGGATATTGTAACATTTGCGGACACGGATGCAGTGACGATGACAGTATCCGTTTCGGAGGAAGATATTTCCGGTATTGCGATCGGGGATGAGGTCATGATAGACCTTAACGCTTACGAAGACCAGACTTTTTCCGGCGAAGTTGAAAGTATCGATACTTCTGTATCAAGCGGTTCTTCCACGGTTTCTTATAATGTGACGGTAAAATTAAGCGGTGATGTGGATGGTATTTATACCGATATGACCGGAAATGTGACGTTTATTGAAAAACAGGTAACAAATGTTGTTTATGTTTCAAATAAGGCGGTCATCAACGAAGGAACTGCATCTTATGTGAAAGTCAAAAACAGTGATGGAACTATTGAAAAGAAAGAAGTTACGACCGGATTTTCTGACGGTGTCAATGTGGAGATCACGGAAGGACTTTCCGAGGGAGAAACGGTTCTGATAGAAAGTCAGGTGACAAACGAATGAAACCATCTGAATTATTAAGACTGGTCTGGATCAATATTACCCAGAATAAATTTAAAACGATCATGACTTCGATCGGTATCATTGTTGGTGCGGCGACGATCGTGATGGTGATCGCCATTGGAAAAGGTGGCCAGGAGGATGTGGCAGACCAGTTTAAAAACTTAAATGCAGGTGCGATCGATATTTCCTATGACGGTGGAGATAAAAATCGTGGTGGAAATCAGGATTCCGGTGATTCATCAGGTTCCGGTATGATGATGATGCCATCCGGTGGCGGGGCACCATCCGACAGCAGTTCTTCCATGGGAGGCTCTGGTGGTTCTTCGAGAGGATTTTCCGGCGGCGGTGATTCCTTTGGTGGTGGTCCGTCTGGTGGAAATGGCGGCGAACCTGGTGGTGACGGAGGCGGCATGCCGGGGGGCATGGGAGGCTTCTTTGGCGGTGGAAGTGATATGGAAGACCGCATGAATCAGGAAAATATCACATTGGATGAAGATGATGTGGATGATATTGAAACCTTTGTTTCCGGAATTTCGGCGGCAACGATATCCTATACGACCAGATCTGCGGTGGATGGCGGGGATATTGATGAGGCACAGACCTATTCGATCGCAGGAGTAAAAGATAATTATGCATCCATCAGTAATCTGAGTCTTGCAGTCGGGGATTTTATCACAGAATCTGATGATGAAAATAAAGAGAAAGTCTGTGTGCTTGGTGTATCTGTTGCAGAAGAAATCTTTGGAAGTACGATCGATGCATATGGCAGTGTGATCTATATAGACGACCGTTCTTATGTGGTTAACGGAGTTCTGTCTTCCATGGGGACGGTGGCATCCGGCATCAGCCCGGATGATTCCATTTTTATTCCATATGCGACAGGGGTAAAATATTTAGTGGGAACAAATGTGAATCCGACGATCACTGTGATCGCAGAAGATGTAAGCAACGTATCCGGTGTCACGGAAGAAATCACAGAAGTACTTGCAACTTCCTATCCAAATGCAGAGTTTACTTTTGAGGATGCGGGAAGCAAGATGGAAGCTGCGTCGGCATCGAATGAAATTCTGACGATGCTTCTGATCGCAATGGCGGCTATCGTATTTGTGGTCGGCGGTATAGGAATTATGAATGTGCTGTTTGTGTCAGTCAAAGAGCGCACCAATGAGATCGGTATTTTAAAGGCAATCGGCTGTTCACAGAAAAATATTCTGTTTGAATTTTTGGCTGAAGCTGCAGCAATCAGCCTGATTGGGGGAGTGCTGGGCGTCATTGCAAGTCTGCTTGTCACCCCGGTGGCCAGATATCTTGGAGTACGTGTCGAACTGATGCCGGCGGCATTTCTGATCGCATTATTGTTTGCACTCATCACGGGAACATTGTTTGGATTCTATCCGGCATATAAGGCGTCGAAACTGGTGCCGGTGGAGGCACTTGGGGCAGAGTAAAGGTTGAAAAAGATTTTGAAAGAGTTTACGTTATAGAGAGTTTTGCAGGTTTTTCGAAATGCTTTAGAAGGGTAAAGGTATTTGATGAAGAAGAAAGTAACAGTTATAGTTGTAATTTTAATAGTGATTATTCTCATTGGTGCAGGTGTGATGTGGCGGATGAGGAGAACAGAGGCAGAGGGAAGTTCGTTAGGGGATAATCAGAAGTATGTTTATGCGTATGTTTCGTCGATTGAGGGGAACGAGATAACTTATATGGAAGTGGATGAGTCAGTGGCGAAAGCGGCAGAAGAAAATGCGGATTCTGACAGTATGGAACAGGCTGGAAACAGACAGGCACCGGCGGATATGAGTGGTACGTCAACTGAACAGGACAGCAGTAACCAGGCAGGGCAGGTGACACCAGATATGGACAGCACCAAGATGCCGTCAGACGCACCGGGTGGCATGTCAGATATGACAGGTGAGACAGTCACAACGCTGATTCCTGTTGGTGTAACCGTACATACTGCATCAGATACGGAAACTACCTTTTCACGTCTTGCCGCAGGTGATCTGCTTAAGATTTTGGTAGAAACAGACATAAGCGGCAATGATGTGATTGAAGAAATCTGGATGTTACAGTAATGTAATCCGTATACAAAGAGTCATATATAAAGGGTTATACACATAATGAGTCACACACAAAGAAAGGAGCATATATGGACGCAGCACAGCATTTACCTGAAATCATCACCATGCAAAATGTTAACAAATCCTATAAAATGGGAGCTAATTCGCTGCATGTGTTAAAAGACATTTCACTGACCGTTGAAAAAGGGGAATATCTTGCTATCTTAGGACCATCCGGTTCTGGTAAAAGTACCCTGATGAACATTATCGGCTGCATGGATGTTATGGACGGGGGAACTTATAATCTTGACGGTGTTGAGATTGAGATGGCAAAGGAAAAGGAACTGACTAATATCCGCAACCAGAAGATAGGATTTATTTTTCAGAAATATCATCTGATTCCAACTTATAATGTGCTTCAAAATATTGTTATGCCACTTTTAATGCGCGGGATGAATTTAAAAGAAGCAAAGGATGCAAGTATGGATACCATTGCAATGTTAGGGCTTGCAGAGCGTATCGATCATAAACCAAACGAACTTTCCGGTGGTCAGCAGCAGCGTGTTGCGATTGCACGTGCCTTAGTCGGTCAGCCGGCAATTCTGCTTGCAGATGAGCCGACCGGTGCCTTAGACCGCAACAGCGGAAAAGAAGTGTTAAAACTGTTTCAGCGGTTAAGTGATATGGGAAATACGATCGTTATGATCACACACGATCTGAGCGTTGCTGAACATGCGAAGAGAGTGGTGCGTATTGTGGATGGGGAACTCTATGAAAATTAAAAGTGGTATTCGGTTGGCTTGTGTGGTAGGATAATGAAAACTGACAAATGCTGGTTTGTTGAGGCATGCGTCGCCCATCCAAATGGTGTTTCGTAGGCTTGTGAGTGGCGTCTTGCGCAAAGCCGGAGTAATTTTGGTTCCGTTGTACGAAAATAAGAAAAGTCTAAGTGTGTCTGAGTTAGATTTTCTCGGAGTGACGTGACCGGCGTTCAACGAGCCATCCATGACTCGATGCTGCCTTGTTCTGCCATCCGTGGCAGAACATCACTGTATACCTACGGACACACTAAGATTTTCTAATTTTCTCCCAAAGTCACAAAATCAGCTCAGGCTTTGCGCAAGATGCCAATCGTCAGGTTGTGAACACCATTTGGGTGGGCGGTTCATCTCAAAATTCGGGGGCGTAGGTGTGGATTTTTGATATTCGCACGAATGAGAATATGCTTAAAATTCTAATGTGCTGTATCATTAATATTTAGCCTGA
>NZ_QSCK01000039.1:0-30172 GCF_003463035.1 Roseburia sp. OF03-24
GAACAGACAGAAAATATGAAGACACCGCGGGAGCGGAATAATATAGATGCGGTATTACAGGCGAGTGTTAGTGCGAACTATGAAATATATCAGAAGGTAAGGAGGGCAAATGGTATGTGCGAAGCATTACGGGAATTAATGAAAGATGAAATAGAGCAGGATGTAGCAAGAGGAGAAATGCGCGGCAGAGTGGAAGGAATTGTAGATACATGTTGTGATCTAGGGTTGCCAGAAGACGCTATTTTAGAGCGGTTGCAGAAAAAACTAAATATATCATTACAGACTGCCCAGGAATATCTAAAGACTTTTGGAAAACAGATCGTAAAAAATTAACGAACGTCAGGAAAATCAAAAACATATGAACTATCAGCAAAAAGATTTAGTGAGAATAGCAAAACGGGAAAACAATACCAAAAGAAATTATCTGGTAGTAGATCCACTGCAGGGAAAGCATGTTCCGGTAGAACCTTCGAAAGCATTGAATCTTTTCAAAAGTCTTGCAGAGAAGCTTCAGGGAAAATATGAAGGCGAGAGACTGCTTTTGATCGGTTTTGCGGAAACCGCGACAGCAATCGGTGCACAGGCTGCGATCACATTGGGAACAAAGTATATCCAGACAACACGGGAAGTAATACCGGATGCCAGATATTTATTTTTTTCGGAAGCGCACAGCCATGCGACTGAGCAGAAATTAGTAAAAGATGATATAGACCGTGTGATAAATGATATCGACAGGATTGTATTTATAGAGGATGAGGTGACCACCGGGAATACGATCATGAATATCATTAAGATCATAACAAAAGAGTATCAGAAAAAAATAAAATTTGCAGTTGCTTCATTGTTAAATGGAATGACAGAAGAATCCTTAAAAATTTATCAGGATGAAAAAATAGAACTTCATTATCTGGTAAAAACGGATCATTCCGGATACGGTACGGTTGCGGAGCAGTATAGATGTGATGGTTTATATATTTGTGCGATACCGGAGAATCATACGCAGGAAAGCGCGGATATTGATGTGCAATCGGAGAAGAATATGCGGGAACATATCATATCGATTCCCGGATGGATGAATGCAAGACGTTTCGTTGACGCAAAACAATATGAGGCTGCATGTAAAAAACTTGCGAAAACCGTGATCACAGAGACTGTTGTGAAACAGGGTGAACGTGTACTTGTGATTGGCACGGAAGAGTTTATGTATCCGGCACTTCTGACAGGGTACGAAATCGAAAAAATGGGATGTGTTGTCCGCTGCCATTCTACGACTAGAAGTCCGATCGCGGTCAGTACCGAGGAAGAGTATCCACTGCATTGCAGATATGAACTGCGCAGCTTATATGATCCGGATCGAAAGACTTTTATTTATGATTTGGAAAACTATGACAGGGTTATCGTTATGACGGATGCAGCATTAGCGTCGTTAAAAGGATTAGAAACGCTGATTTACGCACTTCGGATGAAAAATGAAAATATAACGGTGATACGCTGGTGTTAAAGAGGGCACAGGAATAAGGGCATAATGTGAAAATAAAATTTTTCCCATACGAAATTTGTGTCTCAGCAGCAAACATGCGATGTAATGGAAAGCAGGAAAGAATGGAGACAAGATTAAATGAGAAGTTCATACCGGGATGAGGACGTGACTCTTCTGTTAAAAGATATCACCGGCATGGTGCAGCCACAGCCGACCGAAGAGAGAGAAAAACTGATACAGGCGGGAAAACATTACAGTGAAATGCT
Source organism: Roseburia sp. OF03-24 (assembly GCF_003463035.1). Taxonomy (NCBI): domain Bacteria; kingdom Bacillati; phylum Bacillota; class Clostridia; order Lachnospirales; family Lachnospiraceae; genus Roseburia; species Roseburia sp. OF03-24. Next base: position 1,747 of record NZ_QSCK01000039.1, read on the forward strand.
GCCGGTCGAATATGTCCCGACAGAAAAATATATGCAGGTGTACCGGGAAGCGTTGAAAAATTATGCAAAACCGGTAGCACTTGCTGTCGGAAGACTTGCAGATAAGATCATTGAAAAAAAGGGACAGGACATTGTGCTCGTCTCACTGGCTCGCGCCGGTATTCCAATCGGAATTTTAGTCAAAAGATATATTGCAAAAAAATATCAGGTCAATGTACCGCATTATTCCATTTCCATCATCCGCGGCAGAGGGATTGATGACAATGCGATGAAATATCTGTTAAGCCGGTATGAACCGGGACAGTTATTGTTCGTGGACGGATGGATCGGAAAGGGCGCGATTTTAAATGAATTAAAAAAGGATCTTGCGCAGTATGAAGGTGTGTCATCCGATATCGCAGTCATTGCCGATCCTGCTAATGTGACAGAACTGTGCGGCACACACGATGATATTTTAATACCGAGTTCCTGTCTTAACAGCACTGTGTCAGGACTGATCAGCAGGACATTCTTAAGGAGTGATATCATTGGAAAAGATGATTTCCATGGAGCCGTCTATTACGGAGAATTAAAAGATTCGGATCTGTCCTATGAATTTATCCATACGATCGAGAACGAGTTTGAGATGGATGTGGAAAAAGAAAATAAGTGTGTGGAAAGCTCTGGTATTGACGAGGTAAAACAGATTGCAAAGACATTTGATATTGATGATATCAATCTGATCAAACCGGGAATCGGAGAGGCGACAAGAGTATTGCTGCGAAGAGTTCCATGGAAGATCCTGATTGATGAGAGGTACAAGGGAGATCCTCAGCTTGGACATCTGGTGAGATTAGCTGAGGAAAAAAATGTGTCGATCCAGTATTATCCGATGAAACATTATAAATGCTGCGGTATCATTAAAAAAATGTCAGATATATAAAAAATACTGCCGGTTTCCAGGAAAATTTATGCATACGTCAGTTTGGTCTCGTCATGCCAAAGAAATTTATGTATACATCAGTCTGGTCTGTCATGCCAAAGAAATTCGTGCATACATAAGTTTAGTCTGTTATGCCAAAGACCTCTGCAAGAAATAAGATTTTTTCTGCCCAGTTATGGTGGGTTTTGTATTCGTTCATGCGTTCACCCGCAAGATTTCCGGAGACAAGCGAGTCTGATTTTTTATCCCAGTTTAAAATTGCTTTTGCATCGTTAAAATCTGATCTTGTAACCTGATAAACTTTGTTTACGACAGAAATCTGATTTGGATGAATGACTGTTTTTCCGGTAAAGCCGCAGAGTTTATCATCTTTTAGTTCCTGAATCAGGCCATTTTCCCAATTATACCCGGAATAATATTCCCATACCGGTCCGGAAACGACGTAGTCCATGCCGTAAACAGTTATGATATCAGAAAAAATATCAGCGACAGGTCTGATCAGGTGAATGGACTCGTCACAATGACGGCGGAATCCAAACATGTGACACAGATCATTTCCTCCGACACGAATATTTAAAACGAGATCTTCCACATGGGAAAGCCTGTCTTTCAGATCATACAGGATATCGATACGGTGCCGCAGGTCAATGATAGAAGAACTCTCATAGATCGGCATCATATATAATTTCCTGGAAGCCTGTTCGTTAGCCCGGATCATTTCTTCTATATAAGAGCTGGCGTTGTCAGCAGTAAATTTCGGTATGATATAACCGGTGATCACTTTTATGCTTTCCCCAAAAGCCTTCGTTAAACGTTCAATCTGGCCGGCATTGCGGACACGGATAAAGATTTTCGGAAGGTAAAAAGGATGATCCTGAAAACTTTCAAATATCTGATGGATGGAAGAGATAAGATCCTGCTCTGCTTCTGTCACATAGTTGTCATTGATCGTATCTTCAAGGCATAAAGCCAGAGAATATTTAGTTCCAAATTTTTCATGAATCACAGAGTCGGCAATCGTTTTTTTATTGGCGGGACAATAGAGCAGTGCACCGACACTGTAATAAATAATATCGTTTTTCAATTTGTAAAAATCCCCCTGAGTGTATAAAAACTCTTCAAAATATCACAAGTTTAACAACAGATTGCAAATTGAATTATAGCATTAATATAGGCAAAAAGATAGATAGATTCGATGCCGGACGTTTTCTTGAAAACAGGATGCCGGTATGCTATACTTTTAGATGATTTTTATAGAATATTGTGCTCTGTGAAACAGGGTTTTTGAGGAAAGAATAATATGAGTAACGGTGGTAAAAAGATACGGCTGTCATTTAACTCTCCGGTTATTTTGGGATTTACGCTTGCCTGTTTTATCGTACTGATTTTAGATAAAGTAACAGGCAGTGCATCCACGCTTGCACTTTTCAGTGTCTACCGGTCATCGTTGGCAAGTCCGCTCACATACATCCGGTTTTTCGGACATGTGTTAGGACATGCCAGCTGGGATCATTTCTTTGGAAATATTATGATGTTACTGGTTGTAGGACCGCTTTTGGAAGAAAAATACGGTTCGGCAAATATTCTCTTTGTGATTTTAGCGACAGCGCTGGTAACGGGTGTGATCAATTTCATATTTTTCCCACATGTCCAGCTCCTTGGGGCAAGCGGTGTTGTATTTGCGTTCATATTACTCGCATCTTTAACAAGTATTGAGGAGGAAAAAATCCCGCTGACCTTTATTCTGGTTGCGCTGATCTATATCGGGCAGCAGGTGTATGATGGTATCTTTATCAGGGATAACGTCTCGAATCTGACACATATTTTAGGAGGCATTGTCGGGTCAGGCCTTGGCTATGTGATGAACAAAAACAAAATGAACAGATATTGAAGGTGAGAATGCGCTATGTTAGAACACAAAAAGATTCGCAGCCTTGATGATTACTTTGCCGATCTAAACGGAAGACAGAGCAGAGAGGTGTATTTTTACCGGATCAATGGATACACGGAAAAAATCGGGGACTTTATAAAAAAATATTATGATACGGCAAGAAGAGCGGGTGTGGTGATCGAAGGAAAAATCCCAAATCCCGATGAGAAGAACCTTGCGTATTATTCTGAAATCATGGGGATGGATTTTCAGATGAATCCGTCATTTATATCGAATGGTTTAAAAAAATGGCTGCCGCGCATGAACGATCTGCAAAGGCAGAATGTGGCAGATTCGATCTATGACTCGCTTGATACCATGAGGCAGAATGGAAAAACAGAAAATATGCTGAAAAATGCATATATTAAGTTTATGTGCTGGCTGTACTACAAATTTGAACGGATTCTAAACCAGCTTGGGGAAAATGAACTGCCCAAGATCCTTTATGAGGGGGATATCAGTAATTACGAACTGATGCTGATATCGATCCTGTCCAATGCCGGGAGTGATGTGGTGCTGCTGCAGTATCACGGTGATGCCGGATATCTGAAATCAGATCCCGCTTCCGTTTTATCGGATGATCTGCAAATGGAGGGGATGACAGCTTTCCCGGAAGGATACTGCTTAAAGAAAGTACGGGAGGCAATACAAAATGATTTTGAAAAGGAACGGCTGTATGGAAGTCTGCCTTCTGTCAATAACTGTACCAATGCATGGATTGATGGAAAAGGATTTGAGGATATCAAAAAGAGTGTGTTGACCAGAGGAACAGATCCCCGCTTCTTTTATAACTGTTTTTACCGGATCAACGGTGCAGAGGACAAGCTGACATATGCGAACGAATTGTTTCAGCTGCAGCTTGAACTGAAAAATGCCGGGCGGAAGATGGTGATCGTAAACGGGGAGATCGAAAGACCGACACCGGATGAAATCGCAGAGATCCGGCGCAGAAATTATGCAAAAACAGATCAGCTTATCATGGATCTTTCCACGAATATAAAGTATCCGGCAAATTTAGAATTGCAAAAGATCATGCACAAAACATTTGTGGATATTCTTCTTGCAGAATCAGGCAAAGAAGGCGATAATTTAAACAGGCTCACCAGCAAGGCGGTTTACCTGTTGTGCTGGCTGAAAAGGTATCTGCCGTTTTTATTTTCCAATTGGAAGATGCCGGAGATCGGATGTTTTATCCATATGGGCGGGTGCCAGAATGAAAATGAAGCGTTGTTTCTCAGGTTTTTAGCAAGGCTGCCGGTCGATGTGGTGATCCTTTGTCCGAACAGGAATGTACCATGCCAGCTTACGGATCCGCTGTTGTATGAACTGAATTATGAGGAAAGCCTTACCATGGACAGGTACCCGGAGGAGAGTTCCCAGGTCAAAATGGGAACGGTTGCCTACCATGCGGAGAGGGAACTGGATACGTTAATGTATCAGGATACCGGCATGTACCGGAACATGCAGTATGGAAAGGCGAACATTATCAGTCTGCAGACCATGTACGAGGAGATTAAGATCCTGTGGGATCAGGAATTAAAGTACCGGCCGGATTTCAGCGTGGTCGATGGTGTCGTGAACATACCGGTCATTTTTGCAAAAGTTTCCGGAGTCAAAGACGGACATACCGCCGGCTACTGGACATCCGTAAAAGAACTGGTCACGGAAGATACAGTCGTGATAAAAAGAGCGCCTTATATAGAGCCGATGGCACCGAATCCGATGAAAATGTATGCTGCTGAATTTTTCAAAAATGGAAAACTGCAGCGGAATAAGATCAAGGCACATCCAAAATACCCGTACGGTATCCTGCGGGAAGATATTCAGGAGATGATACTTGATAAGATGCAGCTTCTGATCGATCAGAAACGGATCAAAGGAATCGGGGAAAATGGTATGGAATACACCGTGATTGCGCAGGTGTTAAATCTGCCGAAAGATATCGTAAGACTGATCCAGAAATTTGATCTTACCTGGAAAAATCCGAAACTGATCTATATCAATACATCGGAGACGGTCATTTCACTGGAAGACTCGATCCTGACAGTATTTTTGCATCTGATGGGATTTGATATTGTATTTTTTGTGCCGACGGGATATCAGAGTATTGAAAAATATTTTAACGGGCAGCTAATGGAAGAACACCAGATAGGGGAATATAAATATGATCTGCAAGTCCCTGACCTGAATAGTATTTCATTTAATAATACACGCCACACCTGGCGGGATAAATTTTTTAAGAGAGGTAATTAGAAATGGAGGAATCGTATGGGACTTGATTTTAGCAAAACAACGACTGCGGCAGCGCCGGCAGCCACAGTGGTACCGGACACAAAAGATGAGATCGCTGTTGTGGAACAGTATGACATTGTTGCCGACAGGGAAAAAATGAATTCAGAACTGGTCAATTCGGATGAGGTTGACCGGATCGTCAGTACGATTGAGGTCAACAATCTTGAGACAATCGTCACATTTGGAGCGGAGGTTGCAGAAGAAATTTCGAAAGCATCGGATGTCGTGTTAAACAGCATGAATATGTCACAGCTTGACGATACCAGCGAAATGTTAAAAACGTTAGCAAAGATCATGGATCAGTTTGATATCGATGAGATCAAAGAAAATCCGGGACTGTTTGGAAAATTATTTGGAAATATGAAAAAACAGCTCGACAAGATCCTTGCAAAATATCACACGATGGGCGAGGAAGTCGACAAGATCTATGTTCAGCTCAAAGGCTATGAATCAGAGATCAAACAGTCAAACCGTAAATTAAATACGATGTTTGAGGCAAATGTAAATTATTATCATGAACTTGTGAAATACATTCTTGCCGGAGAGCAGGCATGTAAAGAGATTGAAGATTACATTGCAAAGAGACAGCAGGATATGGCGGTTACCGGAGACGAGTCGATCCAGTTTGAACTTACCAGCTTAAATCAGGCACTGATGATGATGGAACAGCGTACACAGGATCTTCGAACAGCAGAGAATGTTGCAATGCAGTCCATTCCGATGATCAAAACGATGGAGTTCAGCAACTATAATCTGGTCAGAAAAATTAACTCCGCATTTATTGTAACACTTCCGGTATTTAAACAGGCACTTGCACAGGCAATTCTGCTGAAACGCCAGCGCATTCAGGCAGAAGCAATGTCTGCTCTGGATAAGAAGACCAACGAGATGCTGATCAAAAATGCGCAGAATACTGTGGAAGTTTCCAAGGCTACCGCTAAGATGGCATCCGGAAGCTCAATCCAGATTGAAACACTTGAGACGACCTGGAGAACGATTACCAGTGGTATTGAAGAAACGAAAAGAATTCAGGAAGACTGCAGAAAGAAACGTGTGGAAGATCAGGCAAGACTTGAGGCGATCAAGGCGGATTTCAACAGACAGTATCATATGCCGCCGGCAAACAAGTAAGTTATTTCTAATAACTATAGATTCATTTATTCTAAGGAGGGTAATACTATGCCAATTAATTTATCAAAAGGACAGAAAGTAGATTTAACAAAAGGAAATCCGGGACTGAAAAATATCATGGTTGGTCTTGGCTGGGATGTCAATGCATTTGATTCCGGTGTAGATTTTGACCTGGATGCAGCAGCATTTATGCTGGGAGCAGATGGAAAGTGCCCGACAGACAAAGAATTTGTATTTTATGGAAATCTGGCTCATCCGAGCGAGTCTGTAAAACATATGGGCGATAACTTAACCGGAGAGGGAGAAGGCGATGACGAGCAGATCCAGATCGATCTTTCCAAAGTACCGGCAAACATTGAGAGAATCGCATTTACCGTAACGATCTATGAGGCGGAGGCAAGACGCCAGAATTTTGGACAGGTATCTAATTCTTTCATTCGTCTGGTGGATGAGACAACCGGAAAAGAAATGATCCGCTATGACTTAGGAGAGGATTTCTCCATTGAGACAGCAGTCGTTGTCGGTGAATTATACAGACATAACGGCGAATGGAAATTTAATGCGATCGGAAGCGGCTTCCAGGGCGGACTCGCAGCACTTTGCGGACACTATGGAATTGAAGTGGCATAAGGAGGATTTATAATGTCAATTAGTTTACAGAAAGGACAGAAGGTCAGTCTGTCAAAAGATAACGCAGGATTGTCAAAGATTATTGTCGGTCTTGGATGGGATGAAGTGCAGCAGTCTTCATCCGGAGGTGGATTCTTAAGTGCTTTATTCGGGGGCGGATCAAAGCAGCAGCCGATCGACTGTGATGCATCCGCACTGATGTTAAAGAATGGAAAACTGGTGGATAAATCAGACATCGTTTATTTTGGTAATTTGCACCATAAATCAGGTACCGTAAATCATCAGGGAGACAACCTGACAGGAGCCGGTGATGGAGATGACGAGCAGATCGTGATCGACCTTGCAAAAGTACCACAGGAGTATGACAAAATCGTAATCGTTGTAAATATTTATCAGGCGGTTCAGAGACATCAGCATTTTGGCATGATTGAGAATGCATTCATCCGTTTAGTTGATGCAAGAAACAATAATGAAATGTGCAAGTACAACCTGACTGAAAATTATTCCGGTATGACGGCAATGATATTTGGAGAAGTGTACAGACATAACGGAGAATGGAAGTTCAGCGCTGTTGGCCAGGGTACAAATGACCCGGGACTGGGAGAACTGAGCAGAAGATTTGTATAAAAAAGATTGATACATTAGAGGAGGTTAACTACCCAAAATGAGTAACATAAATAAAGAAGAGCTTATGAGAGGTCTGTCAGACTCACAAGTAAACAAGAGCAAACAGGATTTTGGAACAAACGCTCTTGCAAAAAAAGAGACAGAATCACTGTGGTCGATGTTCATCGGAGCATTTGATGACATTTGGATCAAAGTATTATGTGCAGCACTGGTCATGAAAATCGTCATTTCTGTTATCGGTGTGTTTGTACCGGCATTAGCAGGAGAAAACGATGTTGTTGAGATTATAAGTATTGTTTTAGCAATCGCACTGGCAACCGGATTCAGTACATTATCCGAGTACCGCAACAGTTCCAGAAGTGAGGCATTACAAGAAGAATACAACAAGACTTATGCAAAAGTCATGAGAAATGGAAAACTGGTCAATATCCTTACCAGTGAGATTGTAAAAGGTGATACGATCCTCGTTCAGGCTGGTGATAAGGTACCGACCGACGGTGTGTTATTTGAAGGACACATCAAAGTTTCACAGGCTGCATTAAACGGTGAGTCAAGAGATGAGAATAAAACGGCTGCTGATAATCTTGATGAAGCGGAATCTACAGATTATGCATCTGCAAACAAAGTATTTATGGGATCAGTAGTGACCTCGGGTGAAGGGTATATGGTTGCAACCGTCATCGGTGATGCATCCGAGCTTGGAAAGATCAACAAGGCTCTGACGGATGATAATGAAGAGGACGAGAGAAAAGATACTTCAAGCCTGAAACTGGAAGTGGTAGCTGCCGGTATCGGTAAACTTGGTGTGTCCGCGGCTGCCATTGCAGGCGTATTAGATGTTGTACTGAACCTGATCCGTACGGATGAACCAATCACAGTTGTTTATGTTCTGCTTTTGGTTGCAGAGGCAGTTATGTTGATGGCATCTATCGTTATCATGGCAGTGCCGGAAGGTCTTCCGATGATGAACAGTCTGGTGCAGTCCATGAACACAGAGTCCATGTACAAGAAAAATATTCTTGTCAGCCACAAGGCAGCATTTTCTGATTCTGCGTATATGAATGTTTTATTCAGTGATAAAACAGGAACGATCACACAGGGTAACTTATCTTTGGTAGAATTTATCACCGGTGACGGTAAGATCGCAGAGAACATTCCGAATCAGGAATTTATCGAGGCGATTACATTAAACAATCTTGCAAAAGTATCCGAGGGTAAACCAATCGGAAGTAATAACATGGACAGAGCCCTTTTGGGATATGCCCTAGAGCATGGTTATGATGATTCGAAAAACGATCCGGATAAAGTCGCTGACATCAGCGGATTTGATTCGGAAAAGAAATGCGCTACCGTTACATTGAAAAACGGACTGGTTTACTGGAAAGGTGCAACCGAAAACATCATTGATAAAGTAACACATTATATGCTTCCATCCGGTGAAGAAAAAGAATTTACTGCAGCAGATAAAAAAGCTGTGGAAGATCAGATGCTCGCCCAGGCAAAGAGAACGATGAAATTGCTTTCTGTTGCCAAAATCGCAGATGGAAAAACAGTTCTGATGGCAGTGCTCTGCTTAAGAGATAACGTAAGAACCGATGCGGTTGAGACCGTTGAGATTTTAAACAATGCCGGTATCCAGGTTGTCATGGTAACCGGTGATGCGGAGGAAACAGCAGTTGCCATCGCAAAGGAAGCTGGTATCTTAAAAGACGAGCAGAACGATGTTGTTCTCACACATGAAGAGTTAGAGCAGATGTCAGATGAAGAGTTAAAGAAAAAACTTCCGAATCTCCGCGTGGTGAGCAGGGCAAAACCGCTTGATAAAAAGAGACTTGTTTCTATTTCACAGCAGCTTGATAATGTCTGCGGTATGACCGGAGACGGTGTTAATGATGCACCGGCATTAAAACAGGCAGATATCGGATTTGCCATGGGAGACGGTACAGCAGTTGCCCAGGAGGCAGGTGACGTTGTCATCTTAAATAACAGTTTGACTTCCATTAAGGACTGCGTATTGAACAGTAGAACAATGTCAAAATCAGTTGGTAAATTCTTAATCTTCCAGCTGACCGTCAATATCAGTACCTTGTTGATGAACATTATTGCGCCGATCCTGGGATGGACCGAGCCATTCTCCATTGTCCAGATTTTATGGATCAATCTGATCATGGATACTTTGGCAGCCATGGCATTTGGCGGAGAGCCGATTCTCGACCGATACATGAATGAAAAACCGGCACTCAGAAAAGATAACATTTTAACAACTTATATTAAATCTGCAATCGGAACAAGCTCTGTATTTATCACACTTGGCTCCATCCTGATTCTGGAAAACATTGGTGGGATTACAGATTTTGTAACACCGGCAGGCTGCGCGGATCCGGAATTATATGAAAAAACATTTATGTTTGCTTTTTTCATTTATTCAATCATTTTTAACAGCTTAAATACCAGATCTGAGAGATTTAATGTATTTGAACACATTGAAGAGAACAAGAATTTTATCATTGTTATGGGTGTGATCTTTATACTTCAGACCATCATCATTGAGATTGGTGGTCAGGTATTCAGCACAACGACATTGAATGCAAAAGCATTATTTGTTTCCATGCTGTTAGCAGTGCTCATTATCCCGGTTGATATGGTAAGAAAAGCCATTGTTTCGAAAAAATGATCGCCTTTCATACCGATTTGGATAATACACTCATCTATTCCTATAAACATGACATCGGGCCGCAGAAGCGAAATGTGGAACTCTATCAGGGAAGAGAAATATCCTGCATCACAGAGGAAACATATCATCTCCTGCAGCTCGTAAAAAATGAAATGCTCATTGTTCCAACGACCACTAGGACGTTGGAACAATATCAGCGCATTGATCTGGGAATCGGACCATTTCCATATGCATTGGTCTGCAACGGTGGTGTCCTTCTGGTAAATGGTGTGCCGGATGAAGCATGGTATCAGGACTCCCTGCATCTGGTGTCGGATAGCAGGGAAGAAATGAACCTTGCCATGGAACTGTTAGAGCGGGAACCACGCAGAAAATTTGAACTCCGATACATTGAAAAGCTGTTTATCTTTACAAAATGCAATGATCCCGAAACAGTTGTAAATGATTTAAAAACATCTCTCGATACAAAATATGTAGATGTCTTTTCCAACGGTGAAAAAGTATATGTAGTACCGCAAACTCTGAATAAAGGAACGGCAGTAGACCGACTCAGAGAAAAACTAAAACCAGAGTTCGTAATTGCCGCCGGAGACAGCACCTTTGATATCCCCATGCTATTGACCGCCGACCGCGGACTTGTCCCATCTGGATTCACACAAAAATATGAAATCCCGAAAACATCCGGAGCCCGGAAAAAAATAGATGAAATGACATCGAAAAAAATATTTTCCGATGCCCTATTAGAAAAAGTTCTAAAAATAAAAACGGAGTCTGTTGCAGCAGGTATTATTCATACAGGATAATACCACTTGCAACAGACTCCGTTTTTGGTATGTGAGGTAAAGTGCCAGCCACTAATCCATACTCACACTGATTCCGCCCTTCCTCTCCGAAGGCTGAATAATCACTGTAACCGGACAATTCCCATGCCACTCAAACTGGTAAGACTCCCCGGAAGTCTGTCCGATAAACGTTTTCCACGAAATATCAGCCGTCACCTGCGGATCACAATGTCCATTTCCAACCCAGCATACAACAGCGTCAGGATCAACAGAGATCGTATCCTGAGACATCACATTGCTTAAAACGATCGGGTTGCCGTCACAAAGCACAGCAACATATGCATCTTTTCCACGTGCAATCAGAGTGGAAGTTGCAAGACCTTTCTGGGAAAGCACACCGACACCGATAAAACGGACACTGTAATCACAATCCTGGGAGAAAGCGAGAATATTTTCGGATTCCACTGAGATAGTTTCCCCCTGCTCTAAGTGATAGACCACAACATGCTGACCATAATTTGCGTAATATGTAACAGAATCACCATTTAAAGTTACCTTCATAAGTGGGAGATTTTCTCCGGTCACTCTTCGTGCAAGCTGACCAAGCAGAGCCTGCCCGATATTATTCTGCGGTCCAAGCAAGACTTTTTCAAATTTGTAATTCTTTCCACCGGCATTTTCTCCGGCGATAAATGCACCTGCTTTTGTAAAGAGTACATCACTGCCAGTGCAGGTAACCTTTAAAGTAAGTTCGTTTACTGTTTCAAATGTTAACATAACAAATTTCCTCCAAAATCTAATCCTTTGTTTAAATAACCTGAACGCCGTACAAACCGCACAGTCCTGCGAGATCTTTTGCCACGCCGTTTCCGATGGCATTAAATTTCCATGCGCCGTTATGCAGATACAGTTCACCGATCATCATGGATGTCACGTTCGTATAGTATTCATCCATTTTAAAGCTGACCAGCTCGGTGCCGGCAGGATCCATAATACGGATATACGCATCCTCAAGCATTCCGAAATTCAGATTTTTTTCAAATGCTTCATTGATCGTCAGCACAAATACGATTCTGGCAACGGATGGATCTAATCTGGTAAAATCCACGGAAATGATCTCGCGGTCTGCGCCGCCGTCAGCGTGGAAAACCGTGCTGTGATCCGGGCTTTCGGTCTGCCCGTAAAAGACAAACCAGGAATCACCGATCACTTTACCGGATGAGCCGAGCAAAAATGCGGATACATCCACATCACAGGCAGGATTTTTGACATTCCATCCAAGACATGCCTTTATGGAAGTGAGCTTCCCGGAATTCTCCAGCGGTGTTTTCTGACCTTTTTGCACCATATGTACCAGTGGAGGTAAAGGTTTTGACGCCGGTGTGGATGCGTTTGATACTGCTTGAGATGACGTGTGGTTGATCGAAGTGATGGTTCGTGTTGTTTTTGCCCCCTCAACTTTGCGTTCGTTGATGGAAAGAACGGTCTGTCTGGTGACGGGAGCAGAGGATCTCATTGGAATATCTACCATAATAAAAAACCCCTTATCGTTTAGTAAAATAATAGAATGTACGCTCCGCGGGCAATCTATTGTTATGAATTAATAAGTCTCTGGATTTCATTTTAAGTGATTCTGATAGAGGTGTCAAATTGCGAAATGTTGACATATAAGTCAACAAAAACATCGGTTGCAAAGGTTTCATCAAAAGGAAAAATCGTTGCAGTAGCGCCGGGAAGCTGTAAGATTTCCGTAAAATCACAAGGTGTAACCAGCAATATAACTGTTATTGTACTCCCGAATAAAGTAAAGACGGTAGCATCTGATTTTTCATCTGCAAACATTATACAGTTAAAGAAGGGGACAACGTATAAGTTCCGCGTTCGTGGATTTGTGAAATCAGGTTCTAAAAAATATTATGGCGAATTCGGAAAAACATATAAACTGAAGACAAATAAGTAATTATTGATCGAAAAACAGGAAATAGAAATCAAACATTTTATATGAGAAATAAGTTAGGGAGGTCGGATGGGCTTCCCTAATTTTTTTGATCGGATTTATTTGGAAATTATAGAAGATCCTTGTTATAATACAACAGGTAAGCAGAACAAACAGCTTCTATGGCATACAGGAATTTGAGATACAAATAATGGAATGTATGTTTGACAGATCATTTTATTATGATGAATAAAAATGCAGGAATGGAGAATATTTATGGCACAACATGAAAAATTTTATTTAAATGGTACCTGGCAGTTAAAAAAAGCGGATGAAACACTGCTCTGCCCGGTGGAGATTCCGGGTTCAGTACTTTCCGGACTGACAGAACACGGTTTACTTGAAGATCCATTTTACCGGATGAATGAGTACCCGACAAGAGAGCTGCTGAAAAATGATTTTATTTTTTCAAGGGAATTTGAACTGAAAAAAGAAGGGGGAAGAGTGTATGCACTCTGCTGTGACGGAATCGACACGGTGGCAGATATTTTTATCAACGGCATGCTGATAAAGCATGTGGATAACATGCACCTTCGTTACCGGATTCTGTGCACAAATGTCCTGAAAAATGGGACAAACAATATCACAGTGAAAATCCATTCTGCAATCGCATATGTAAACGAACATGTGCCGGCAGCGGGAAAAGAGATTCATTACACGGCATGCGGTGCGATGGAAGGAAATCAGTATATCCGGAAAGCACATTCCATGTTTGGCTGGGACTGGGGTCCACAGTTACCGGATATGGGGATCTGGCGTGATATTTTTATTGACAGCTATGAGAAGGCAGAACTGTCTGATCTGCATATCAGACAGGAACACATAGATGGAAAAGTTTTTCTGTCGGCAGAAACAAAAGTGATGTTGCCGGAAAAGGCACAGGACGGTGAAATTGCGGAAGCTGAGTATCTGGTATTGCCACAGAGTGCGGAAAGTAATGCCCGGATATTGAAAGAAAGTGTGGGAAACAATGATTCGACACTGGCAGAGAATGCAGATAATCTTGAGGTAAAAATCACGCTGCAGACACCGGATGGAAAACAGATTTCTTTTTCGGATGGAAAATGTCTGGTTGAAGATCCGAAACTCTGGTGGCCGAACGGATACGGTGCACAGCCGCTTTATACGGTGCGTGCGGAACTTTTTCTGGGCGGAGAATTTCTGGATGTAAAAGAGCTGCGCATTGGTCTGCGTACATTGACGGTCAGCCGGGAAAAGGATGCATGGGGTGAGGAGTTTGCATTTTGTGTCAATGGGGTAAAGATTTTTGCCAAGGGTGCGGATTATATCCCGGAGGACTGTATTTATTCAAAGATTACACCTGAGCGCATTTATGAATTGCTGGATATTGCGGTGGCGTGTCATTTTAACTGTATCCGTATCTGGGGTGGTGGATATTATCCGGCGGATGTTTTCTATGATTACTGTGATGAGCATGGTCTGATCGTATGGCAGGATTTTATGTATGCCTGCAATGTCTACGAACTTACGGATGCGTTGCGGGAGAGCATTATAGAAGAAACAAAAGATAATGTAAAAAGATTAAGACACCACGCAAGTCTTGGACTTTGGTGTGGCAACAATGAGATGGAATCAGCCTGGGATCACTGGGGTGGTTTTAATGATCATTCGGATGCATTAAAACAGGATTACCTGACAATGTTTGAAAAGCTGATCCCGGAAGCATTAAAGAGTGAAGATGATGCAACGTTTTACTGGCCTTCTTCCCCATCATCCGGCGGTAATTTTACGGACCCGGACAGCGATGATATCGGGGATCGTCATTACTGGGATGTATGGCATGGAGAAAAGCCGTTTTCTGACTATGAAAATTACTATTTTAGATTTTGCTCAGAATTTGGATTCCAGTCGTTCCCTTGTAAAAAAACCATCAATACCTTTACCCTGCCTGAGGATCGCAATATCTTTTCCGAAGTTATGGAGAGTCATCAGAAAAATGGTTCTGCAAATGCTAAAATTCTGCATTATATTGCGGAGAACTTTTTATATCCAAAAGATTTTGAGAGTCTGATCTATATCAGCCAGGTGCTGCAGGCAATCGCGATCAAAAGCGGTGTGGAACACTGGCGCAGAAACAGGGGACGCTGTATGGGTGCAATTTACTGGCAGTTAAATGATAACTGGCCGGTCGCATCCTGGGCAAGTATTGATTATTTTGGAAGATGGAAGGCACTGCAGTATTTTTCAAGACATTTTTATGCGGATGTACTCGGCAGCTTAAAGGTATCTGAAGATGCAGTCTATACGCCATATCTGCAAAATGAGACAATGCAGGAAGTATCGTCTGATGTCACGGTTTTCGTGAAAAATATGCTGGGGGAAGTTCTCTGGAAAAATTCGCAGCGTGCAGTATGTGAACCGTTGTCCGTGAAAGCAATGGGACCGGTTTCTTTGAAAGATGTGATAGAAGGCAGGGAAAGTGAAGTTTTTGTGGAGGCGGTATTTACACACTCCGATGGAACTTTGAGCCGTCAGGTTGAAATGCCAAAACCGTATAAACATATGCAGATCAAAAAAGCAGAGATTACTTTTGATGTAATGATAGAAGGCGATCTGCTGACGGTGTGGTTAAAATCAGATGCTCCGGCATTTTTCGTTTCAGTGGAGAGTAATGTGGATCTGGTCTGGTCGGATAATTTTATGCATCTGACCGGAAAAGAACCTTATGAGATCACGGCTGTTTTGCCGGATGGTGCAGAAGGCGTGCCTAAGATCCGGGTACGGTCACTGTGCGATTCATGGGAAGTGGAAGAATAACTCTAAAACAGAACAGCTTTACACCTTCTTATACAAGTGTTATCATAAAATTAGTTAGAAATAACTAACATATGAAAAGCATTTTAAAGAAGGTAGAATTCTATGAAAGTATATTGTTTTGGAGAGAAAGAAAAACCGGTTATTTTCCTTTTCCCGGGAACCTGTTGTCACTGGAAAGGAAATTTTGGAAAAGTGATAGAGCCGTTAGAAGAATATTTTCAGGTGGCATGTGTTTCCTATGATGGATTTGATGAGACGGAGCAGACAGAGTTTCCAACGATGACAGAGGAAACAGAAAAGATAGAGCAGTACATAAAGAAAGAATTTGACGGACATATCTGTGCTGCGTATGGCTGTTCGCTGGGTGGTTCCTTTGTCGGACTGCTCGCAGCACGCGGAAACATCCATATGGATTATGGTATTTTAGGCGGTTCTGATTTAGACCAGTCCGGAAAACTCTGGGCAAAGCTGATGACGAAATTGATGATGCCGGTTTTTTATCCGTTTATCACGAAAGGAGAGATAAAAATTCCTTTCATGAAAAAGAAAATGGACAGGATGATGGCGGAAGAAAATGGTTATATCAGGGCATTTATGGATATGATAAAGACTCCGGATGTCGATATGAGCCGCGTTACAAAAAAGACTGTTGAAAACCAGTTTTACTCTGATCTGATCACGCCGCTGCCGGATCAGATTGATCCGGCCGGGACTCAGATGCATATTTTATATGCCCTTAAAATGGGCGAAAAATACCGTGTACGTTATACAAAGCATTTTGCAAGACCGATCCTGCATGAGTTAGATCTACAGCACGAAGAGCTGCTTGCAGTTTACCCGGATGAGTGGGTAAAAGTGATCGCAGAGATTTGTGGCAGAAAAACGGGAGACAGTGCAGACAGATTTAAAGTTGAGAAAAACTGATGGGACGGGAAAAAGTTGTACGGGAGAGGGAACACTCACCATGTATGAGGTATTTCCCGGTGTGATTCTTTCGTACAATGACTTTCATATGGCATATTATGACTCCGAGTATCAGCCTGACCGGTCATTATTTTGCATCGATCACTGCCGGGAAGGACGCCTTGAGTACACTGCTTAGATGAAGCGACCGCAAGCCTTGATCCGGAAAATGAACATTTGATACAGTCTGCGATCACGGAACTGACAAAAGGGAAAACAATTATTATCATTGCACATCGTCTGGCAACGATCGAGCAGGCAGACCAGATTTTAGTGGTGGATGACGGAAGCATTGCTGAGTGCGGAACGCATGAAGAACTTGTGGCAAGAAAAGGAAAGTACCAGGATTTCGTAAAAATCAGGGAGCGTGCAGAAGGATGGCGTCTGGAAAAATAAATGAGAAAACATCTCACTTTTTCATATTGCAATTTAAAAATACGTTCGTTATACTGAACAATAGTTAGACATAACTAACAATAGTGTAAATCATGCAGACTCCGGAATCGGAAAGTTGCTACCTTTTTGATTCCGCAGAGGTTGTCTGCAAACGAAGAAAAAGGAGACAGCGGGAATGAATTATTTAGAGATTGAAAAAGTAATCGGAAGAGAGATTTTAGACTCCAGAGGTAATCCTACCGTGGAAGCTGAAGTATATTTGGTGGACGGTACCATTGGAAGGGGAATGGCACCAAGCGGTGCATCGACCGGAGAATTTGAAGCATTAGAGCTTCGCGACGGCGATAAGTCGAGATATCTTGGCAAAGGTGTTACCAAAGCAGTAGAAAATATTAATACCATTATTAACGATACGATCGTTGGAATGGATGCCAGCGACATTTATGCAGTGGATGCAGCGATGATTGCAGCTGACGGAACAAAGGATAAATCAAAACTGGGAGCAAATGCGATCTTAGCAGTGTCGATTGCAGCGGCACGTGCAGCTTCCATCTCACTTGATATTCCGCTTTACCGTTTCTTAGGCGGCATTTCAGGCAACCGTCTGCCAGTTCCTATGATGAATATTTTAAATGGTGGTGCACATGCAGCAAACACGGTAGACGTGCAGGAGTTCATGATCATGCCGGTCGGTGCACCGAGTTTTAAGGAGGCGCTCCGCTGGTGTGCGGAAGTGTTCCACGCACTTGCTACATTGTTAAAGAGCAAAGGACTTGCAACTTCTGTCGGTGATGAAGGTGGTTTTGCACCGGATCTTGCATCTGATGAAGAGGCAATCGAGTACATATTAGATGCTGTGAAAAATGCAGGATACGAGCCGGGCAGAGATTTCAGAATTGCAATGGATGCAGCTTCCTCCGAGTGGAAGAGCGAGAAAGGAAAAGGATTTTATAAACTGCCAAAGGCGGGCACCGAATTTACTTCTGCAGAACTGATCGAGCACTGGAAGAAACTGGTTGAAAAATACCCGATCATTTCCATCGAGGATGCACTTGACGAGGAAGACTGGGATGGCTGGAAACTTCTGACCAAAGAACTTGGCGGTAAGGTACAGCTTGTCGGAGACGATTTATTTGTAACCAATACAGAGCGCCTGAAAAAAGGTATCGACAATGGCTGTGGCAATGCCATTCTGATCAAGTTAAATCAGATCGGTTCCGTATCCGAGACTTTAGAGGCAATCAAGATGGCTCATAAAGCAGGTTATACGGCAATTTCTTCCCACCGTTCCGGTGAGACGGAAGACACCACGATCGCAGATCTTGCTGTGGCATTAAATACCTGTCAGATCAAGACCGGTGCACCGAGCAGAACGGAGCGTGTTGCAAAATACAACCAGCTTCTCCGCATTGAGGAGGAACTTGGAAGTGCAGCAGTGTATCCGGGAATGGGTGCATTTAATGTAAAATAAGAAATTTATTCATATTATAATTTATTTTCTCCTCTGTATCATGGAAAGGACGCGAAAGGTCAGGGATGGCTTTTGGCGTTCTTTTTATTCCAATTCTCTTATTGAAAAACACTCTCAATTACAACCCCTGCAATCGCTTGTATTCAAAAATAAATAGCGGTATAATATTTTTACAATATCCTACTAAAATACTAGGAAATAAAAATGTGAAAGAAAGGGGTATGATTGATGGATAGATCAATGTTAAAGATAAAAGATCTGACTGTGGGTGTGGAGGACAAAGAACTGCTGCACCATGTCAATCTGGAGATAAAACGTGGTGAGACGCATGTGCTGATGGGACCGAATGGAGCCGGAAAATCGACACTTGGCTATGTGCTGATGGGCAATCCGAAATATCAAGTTAAAGGGGGAATCATTGAATTCCTCGGAAAAGATATCACAGAGGAACCGGCGGATAAGAGAGCGCAGGACGGAATTTTCCTGTCATTTCAGGAGCCACTCGAAGTACCGGGACTGGCACTGGATTCCTTTTTAAATAATGCAGTGCGCAAACGGCGGGGAGATAAAGTGCGGATCTGGACATTTATGAAAGAAGTGGATGCTGCAATGAAGATTTTGCAGATGGATGAGTCCTATAAAAGCCGTGCATTAAACGTTGGATTTTCTGGTGGAGAGAAAAAGAAAACGGAGATTTTACAGATGATGCTGTTAAAACCAGAACTTGCAATTTTGGACGAAACAGATTCCGGACTGGATGTGGATGCGGTACGTCTCGTTTCGGCAGGCATTGAGGAATACCGGAAAAATAATGACAAAGGACTATTGATCATCACACACAGCACCAGGATCTTAGAGCATCTGCACGTGGATTATACACATATCATGGTGGATGGGCAGATTGTTGCGACCGGGGATGGAAGCCTGGTGGACAAGATCAACCGCGAAGGATATAAAGACTATCTGGCGTAAAATAAATTATGGTCAGCAGGAATAAAGATAGTGTGAAAAATAAGCTGCGATATAACCTGAAAACAGTGTGAAAAGTAAGCTGCAATAGAGCAGAAAACAGTGCAAAAAATAAACCGTGATAGAAATGAGGATGATCATGAAAGAAAAAACTTATGTAGCGGATATCGACCGCACGATTTATGATATCCGGAATGATGATAAAGATGCATACCATATGGAAGCGGGATTGACGGAAGGGATCGTGCGTAAAATTTCAGATGAAAAAGATGATCCGGTGTGGATGCGTGAGTTCCGGATGAAATCACTTCAGATTTACAGACAGATGAAAATCCCGGACTGGGGACCACCGATCGACGGACTTGATATGGATCACATTGAGACTTATGTGCGGCCGAAAACACAGATGCGGGGAAAATGGTCGGAAGTGCCGGGAGAGATCAAAGATACGTTTGAACGACTTGGAATACCGGAAGCGGAGCGGAAATCATTGGCAGGTGTCGGAGCGCAGTATGATTCTGAGATGGTCTACCATCATGTGAAAGCGGAAGTGGAAGCACAGGGAGTTGTATACAGTGACATTGAGAGTGCGATGAAGGGCGAATATGCCGACATGATCCGCAGACATTTTATGAAACTGGTCAAACCGAATGACCACAAATTTGCGGCACTGCACGGAGCCGTCTGGTCTGGAGGATCGTTTGTCTATGTGCCACCCGGAGTGTCCTTAGATTTCCCATTGCAGTCGTATTTCAGACTGAATGCACCGGGAGCAGGACAGTTTGAACATACGCTTATCATTGTGGATGAGGGGGCATATCTGCATTTTATCGAAGGGTGTTCTGCACCGCGTTATAATGTGGCAAACCTGCATGCCGGATGTGTGGAATTATTTGTCCATAAAAATGCAAAGCTGCGCTATTCTACGATCGAAAACTGGTCAAAAAATATGTACAATCTGAATACAAAACGTGCGTTAGTCGAGGAGGGCGGAACGATCGAGTGGGTGTCCGGTTCTTTTGGTTCCCATACATCGTATCTGTACCCGATGAGTATTTTAAATGGAAAAGGTGCACACATGGAATTTACCGGCATCACGTTTGCCGGTAAAGGGCAGAACCTTGATACCGGTGCAAAAGTAGTGCAGAACGCGCCGGATACTTCTTCCTACATCAATACAAAATCAATCTCAAAAGATGGAGGAATCAGTACATTCCGCAGTTCCGTAGTCATTGGAAAAGAAGCGAAAAACAGTAAGGCGGCAGTATCCTGTGAATCTCTTATGCTGGATGGTATTTCAAGATCAGATACAATCCCGGCAATGGATATCAAAACCGCTATGGCGGATGTCGGGCATGAAGCAAAAATCGGCAGGATCAGTGATGACGCAGTTTTTTATCTGATGTCACGCGGCATCAGTGAGCAGGAGGCACGCTCAATGATCGTC
This sequence comes from Roseburia sp. OF03-24, assembly GCF_003463035.1. Lineage (NCBI taxonomy): Bacteria > Bacillati > Bacillota > Clostridia > Lachnospirales > Lachnospiraceae > Roseburia > Roseburia sp. OF03-24. The sequence goes on from NZ_QSCK01000039.1 coordinate 22,755, forward strand.
AGCGGATTTGCGGATGATGTATCGAAAGAACTGCCACTGGAATATGCACTGGAAATGAACAATCTGATCCAGCTTGAGATGGAAGGGAGCATAGGCTGATGGAAAAAGAATGGATTATAAACGAGCTTCCGGCAAAGACATGGAACTGGCTTAAGATGAATGAATCACAGGTTACGGCAGTTACAGATGCCATCCCATGCATACCGCAAGTTGGGGTGGAGACTTCGGATAATAGTAACGGAAAGCTGCCGGAGGGTGTAAGTTTTGAAAAAAGGGAAATAAAAAAAGGAATCAAAACCGGAATGGGAGCGCAGATATCAGAACTGGGCAGTCAGGATATGGCAGATACACTTCGGATCGAAGAAAATGTACAGATAAAAAGTCCGGTTGTTATTTCATATCAGTATGATGCAGAAAAAAATTACTTTAACCGCATGCAGATTATAGCTGAAAAAGACAGCGAAATAGAAGTTATTTTTATATTTTCCTCTGATAAAAATAGCAGTGGGACAGTGATACACCAGTTACTGGTTGATGCGAAAGAGGGAGCAAAAGTAAAAATATATGCCGCACAGCTTTTAGGTAAAAATGCATGTGCCCTACTTGATATCGGCGGTGCATGCGAAAAAGATACATCGGTGGCACTGCTTCAGATGCAGCTTGGTGCAAAAGATCTGTATGCGGGATGTCAGATTGAACTTGCCGGTGCACACAGTACATTTCGGGCAGACATTGGATATCTTGCGGATGGGAATGACCGTTATGACATGAACTATGTGGCAAGACATATTGGGAAAAAGACAGAAAGCCAGATGGATGCAAACGGCATTTTAAAAGGAAATGCGAAAAAACTGTTCCGCGGAACGATTGATTTTATCACAGGATGTGCCGGTGCGAAAGGTGCGGAGAGCGAGGAGGTGCTTTTGATCGATGAGGGTGTCGAAAATCAGACAATACCATTGATTCTCTGTGGGGAAGAAGATGTGGAAGGAAGCCACGGCGCGACGATCGGAAGACTTGATGAGCAGATGCTCTTTTATTTAGCAAGCAGAGGGTTCGACAGCGAAGAGGCAAAACGTCTTGTGGTGCGTGCAAGGGTTGACGCACTCTGTGCAAAAATCCCGTCAGAGGAGATACAAAAAGAAATCCAGATGATGCTGGATGCACAATGATCGCAAACAGCATCCGAATATGGATGGAGGATGATAAAGATGCCTGATTATAAAAAAGATTTTCCACTGCTAAGAGACAATCAGCTGGTATATTTAGACAATGCGGCAACCGCACAGCGGCCGGCGAAGGTACTTTTGGCAGAGCAGGAATTTTATGAAAAATACAATGCAAATCCCCTGCGGGGACTTTATTCGCTTGGTCTTGCAGCGACAGAACAGTATGAGTCTGCAAGGGAAAAGGTGCGTGATTTTATTCATGCAAAAAGTGAACGGGAGATCATTTTTACCAGAAATACGACGGAGAGTATCAATCTTGTGGCATACAGCTATGGACTTTCCAATTTAAAATCGGGGGATGAGATCCTTGTCACAATTATGGAACATCACAGCAATCTGCTTCCATGGCAGATGGTGGCGGAAAAGACAGGTGCAAAACTTGTTTATCTGGATTGTGAACAGGACGGAAGCCTTACAGATGAGGCAATTTCAAATGCCATCGGTGAAAAAACAAAGTTTGCAGCGATAGGACTGGTCTCAAATGTCCTTGGCAGACGAAATCCGGTGGAAAAAATCATAAAAATGGTGCATGAAAAAGGCGGTGTGGTGTTAGTGGATGCCGCACAGGCAGTTTTGCATGAAAATGTGGATGTCACGGCGATGGACGCTGACTTTCTTGCATTTTCCGGTCATAAAATGATGGCGCCGATGGGAATCGGTGTGCTTTACGGGAAAGAAGCACTGTTAGAGGAAATGCCGCCATTTTTAACTGGTGGAGAGATGATCGAGACGGTGACAAGAACTGGGGCAGTTTACGCTGAACTGCCACATAAATTTGAAGCTGGAACGGTCAATGGGGCAGGAGCCGCCGGACTTGCGGCAGCTATTGATTATATGAATGACATCGGAATGGATACGATTCAAAAGCGGGAAGAAAAGCTGACAAAAATGTTATTTGATGGCATGGATCAGATTCCGTATGTGCATATCTTAGGAAGCAGCAAACCGGAGGAACATGGTGGTATTTTAAGTTTTGTGATAGATGGTGTACATCCGCACGATATTGCTTCTATTTTAGATGACAGTCAGATTGCAGTTCGTGCAGGACACCACTGCGCACAGCCGTTGTTAAAACATCTCGGTGTGATGTCTTCCGCGCGTGTCAGTCTGGCATTTTATAATGACGAAAAAGATATCGAACGTTTCTTAGACTGTCTTGCCAGCGTTCGAAGGAGGATGGGATATGGAGAGTAGAAGTTTTTATAATACGATACTGACAGAGCATAATTTACACCCATTGCATAAACAGGTTTTAAAGGATGCAAACCTGGCGTTAGAAGGTGTGAATCCAAGCTGTGGAGATGATATTGTACTTCAGCTTAAGGTGGAAGATGGAAAAATAACGGATGGCGCATTTGCCGGAAGCGGGTGTGCTGTTTCACAGGCTTCTGCGGACATGATGCTTGATCTTATCATCGGAAGAACAAAAGAGGAGGCACTGGAACTTTCGGATATTTTTTTAAAAATGATTCATGATGAAGCGACACCGGAGGAAATTGACAGACTTGAGGAGGCATCCTCGCTTCAGGATATCTCTCATATGCCTGCCCGTGTAAAATGTGCGGTGCTTGGCTGGCACACGATGGAAGAAATGTTAAATGATAAATAATCTCACTTATTCGTGCGCCATCTTCTTCTGACAGGGGTATAATATAAACAATTAGAAACAACTAACAAAAGTTATGAATGACGTATCCAATTGTTCTGGAACGGTTCAAAACAGATTGTGTGCAAAGAATGCGCAGGAAATGGAGGTTCTGATGGGAAGATATTATCATTTGTCAAAGAAGCTGACAAAAGCACAGGTGGCAGAAGTAGAACGTGAGATGAGAGAGATCGAGGATGTGGAGAGCGTGGAAGTAAACGGTGATCATATGTACATGAAAGTGATCACAAAAGATGACGAGTTTTCCGGTGTGATGGGCAGGGCAGTCAATATCTGCAGCAGGGTTGCAGATGGGGCAGAATTGTCGTTTTCCGGATTTGCAGTGTGAAGCAGGGTGTGTGAAATAAGATCAGAAAGATATAGCCGACAGAAGGCGCGGTAAAATACTAATGTAAGTGCAGCAGATTTATGCGGAAATATATCAAAATCATTTGATATATTTCCGCATTTATATTTCCGCGTATTAACATGAACCGAAATGATTTTTGTGACAATATATCAGTGTAAGGACATAGTTCCTAATCTTAATCGCGACTAAGAGGAAAACACAATGACGATTCAGGAATTAGAGATATTTATAGAGAAGTATGGAAAAATCATAAGAAAAAATATGCCGTCAGGGACAGAAGCAGTATGCCAGAGCGGAACTGCGATAACCTTGAAATGTTTGCAGACAGGGAAACAGCCGATAAATACCTGAAAAATATTCTGGAAAAAACAGAAGCAGATGAAAATGGTGTCAGCGGATTTTTTAGAAACATTTTATTTGCAAAATAAGTCCTGACGGTTTACACTTTTTATAGTTTATAGAAGTAATTCATACACAACAAGAGAGGACTTATCACATGCCATCATTTGTAACCTTTTCGAACGTGGGCAAAATCTACCATACCGGTGAACTTGATATCACTGCTCTCCACGACGTTAACTTTGAGATCGAAAAAGGAGAATTCTGCGTTATCGTCGGTGCATCCGGCGCCGGAAAAACCACTATTTTAAATATTTTAGGAGGAATGGATTCCTTAAGCAGCGGACAGGTGTTTTTAGACGGACAGGAAATTTCAGGCTACGACAAAAAACAGCTTACTTCCTACCGGCGTTTTGACATTGGATTTGTGTTTCAGTTTTACAACCTCGTACAGAATCTGACAGCAATTGAAAATGTGGAGTTAGCCGCACAGATCTGTAAAGATCCGCTTCCGGCAGCAAAAGTGCTTGAGGAAGTCGGATTAAAGGATCGTTTGTCCAATTTCCCGGCACAGCTTTCCGGCGGAGAACAGCAGCGCGTGGCGATCGCACGTGCACTTGCCAAAAATCCAAAGCTCTTACTCTGTGATGAACCGACGGGTACTATATAAATAGTACAACACTATTCAAAAATAATACCCGTTATATTGTAATCGTTGTCAATCCGGATTTCCTTAATAGCGGATCTCCACAACGTTCTTTTTTCTTCACGGGTTAAAGTGTTGTATAAATTTTTAAAATCAGACTGCAGTAACCGTTCCACAGCTTTAAAATTTGGCGGCTGTTCCATTTCTTTGTCGTTTGGCATCTGCTTCAGGGCAGAGGTGTATATCTCATAGTCTTTTCGATACTCTTCAATGTCGATCAGATCATTTACATATAATTCCTTCAGTTTATTTAACTTTCGTTTTAAGACTGCTTTGCCTTTCGAGGAGGAAGAACGTTTTCTTTTCGCAGCCTGTATTTCCCAGTCGAGCTTGACGCGGTTAAATTCTTCGCTTAAGTGATCGAATAACCATTGTTCCACATAATCTTCGCGGATAGAATGATTATGTATACATCTGCCACGCTGCATGTGCTGTGCACAGCGGTAATAAACGATACCCTGGGAAAGATAGCCGTTTAATTTATGGCTGCATTCGTCGCAGACAAGAATAGAAGTAAAAAGGTATATGCGGCCGGATGGAGCAGTGTGAACGTTCTTTTTTAAAAGAGCCTGTACCCGGTCGAATTGATCGCGGTTGATGATGGATGGACAGAAGTTCGCATTGTATCTGCCGCCGCGGTTATATACACCGGTATATAATTCTTCCGTTAACATCCGGTGGAAAGTAGCGTAGCACCAGTTGATGCCGTATTTTTCACGGATATATTTTGTCGTAGCGCGTTGTGATACGGAGGATTCAAAATAGCAGAATGCATCTTGTACAATAGCGGCATCGTCTGGGATGATTTCCAGTCTTTTTTCGTTGTTTACACGAAAGCCGTAAGGACAGCTGCCGGATACAACGGTACCATGTGCAATTTTGCTGTCGAATACAACATCAATTCGCTCTCCGTCAATATCTGCTTCATTTTGGGCGATGGATAATTTTACGTTAATATAAAGCCGGCCGTTTGCAGTGGTTGTATCATATTCTTCATCCGTTGTTTTCCAGTTGCAGTTGTGGGCCTGTAAGATCTCCATAACTTTGTAATAATCTGCAACAGACCGGAACCAGCGGTCGAGCCTGGCAAAGAGCAGGATATCTACTTCGTTGCGTTTGACGGATTCCATCATGCGCTGGAATTCTGTTCTTTTGTGCAGATTTTTGCGGGCTGTTTTAGCGGCATCTATATATGTGCCGGTGATGATCCAGCCGTGTTCTTTTGCATATGTTTCTAACCGTTCCTGCTGGGCTTCCAGTGAAAGTCCTTTGATTTTCTGTTCTTCTCCGGAAACGCGGATATATAATGCGACCCGGATCACTGCCGGACATAATTCTTTCTTTTTCATGTGATCACCTGCATATTTTAGTGCACCCCGGAAGTATTTTGATACAACCGGGGTGTCTTATTATTTTATCGAAAAATTTTTGATCATTTCCAACGTACCAGTAGAAGCAAGACAAATGCCGTTGATATAATAAAGATACACCCAGCTTTTCCGCAAGAAGAAAGGTCGTGGGACATGAAAATAAAATACATATATCACAATAACCGCAAAATATATGCAATCTATTATAGATGCAGTAAAACCATGTATTATAATCTTAACTTTACCGGTACAATATTTGTAATTGTAAATAAGTAAGCGGGATTGCTGGGTGTCCCGTTCAGGGATTACCCAACACCGCGTTTGACATCTTTTTCAATTGGTGGAAACAGTTTTTCCAATTCTTCCGGTGTATCCGGCACGCTGTCATATAAAGAAACGTCTGGTTTCGGATCTGTAACGGAATTATATTTTGAAATCATCCGCTCTAAAGCTTCCCAGTCTTTCACATCGAACAGTGCAAATGTTTTAAAAATGTTTTTGGCAAATTCATTTTCCCCATGCATGATCTGATCGATCATAGTACTGTATTCAGATTCGTTACTGGTAAACATATCGCCGGTACCATTCAGTAGCCATTCTTCGCTGACATTAAATTCACTGCATATCAGTTTGTATAAGGATAGTTTCTGCTCTGGTTTTTTAAGGCGGTTTAATTCGATGTTGTTAATTGTATCACGACTGACACCAAGACGATTTCCGAACGATTCCATACTTAATTTTAAATATTTTTTTCGAAGTTCTCGTATTCTCTCGTAAGTTTCCATTATATAAAGCACCTCCCTTCTGTGTATTGTGATTTTAATATACAATATAAAAATCTGTACGTCAACACAAAAAATAAATAATTAAAATTATAAAAGTGTTGACATACAGAAAATAAAATGCTAATATCTGTTTATAGACAGAAAATGATTTGCAAAAAGTGTTGAAATGCATAAATGAAAGGAGAACTTTATGAGAGACGATAAGAAAAAGGAACTGATTACAAAATCAGCAGAAGAATTTTCAAAGTTGAACGAGGATAACAAAATGTTCATTTTAGGTTATATGTTCGGTATCCAGCAGGAACGCCAGAGAGCGGATCGTAAACAGCCGCAGACAGCATAAGGAGGTGTCGTGGATGAAAGTGCAGGGGACATTTAATACGCAGCGCTTTTTTGAAACGCTTGCGCGGATCATATCGCAGCGGGAAAACGTGACAGTCACTGTAAGAGTAACGCCGCTTGAAAAAGAAGAAGAGCAGCATCCGGCACTGGAAAATGTCGGATAGATATGAGAGATATCAGAAAGCAGGTGATAACATGGATCGGGACAACAAGCGAGAGATAACAATCTCCATTTCGGAATCTATATATGAAAAATTACAGGGGGCGGCAAAACAATTATCCGGATGGGAACATGAACAGCTCCAGGGAACAGAACGTGAGATATCCGATTCATGGGAACCGGAGGATGTGGTGACAGCGGCTGTGATCACATGGCTGTCGGAGAGGAGAGAGTAAAATGAAGCGTTTAGCTTGTTTAGTTTGCTTAACGGTAATATTGATTGTTGGTCTGATGATCGGAGTATTAGGTCTTTGTTTAATAGCTAGCGCTGTCATTGGACATGTAGAAGTTGTAGCGGTAGGAGCATTACTTATTGTTAATCTTGCATTGCTTGATTTGTGTCGTTCCTTATAGGTATGAGAGGACCTTCTTTATATGAGAGAATTTATTATTATTGCAGTAAGCATCGTGT
>NZ_QSCK01000039.1:30182-33079 GCF_003463035.1 Roseburia sp. OF03-24
CAATTATCGTGTATCCAATAGTATTTCCTGGTCGGTCAGTTATTTTATCTGTACGTGGTTTGTCAGAGCAAAATGCAGGACAGAAATACAAATACCAGATATTGTTTAAATTGCGTAGCTGTAAGGATGTTGAATTGATTTTGTATTCTGACCAGTTGTATAAAAGTATATCGGCAGTTTTCTTTACAAGGTTTATAGAAAAACATAGAGAATATTACAGATTTAGGTATCAGGATAAAACATACATGATTCCAAAAGAAGAAGTTGAGGCAGTCGAATTTGTAGGATCCTGGAATATTGGCTGGTGGTAGGAAGAAAGCTGGTCATTATGGTGTGGTAACTCCAGCTGTGATCGTATAGCTGTTGGAAAGGGGTGATGATATGAATCTATTAACGATTACGATCATAGCAATAATTGTTAATTTTGTTATTGGAATTATTGCTGGTTTGATTAGTAAAGATGGGCACGTGGCGATTGGAGCAGCAATTATTGCAGATTTAATCCTGATTGCATTGTATGCGCTTTAATAAGCAATGAGATGGATATAAATTATGGGCGGTGATGATATGGATTTAACAACAGGCATTGTATTTGGTGAGAATTATTACGGCGATGAAGTAAATGAACTTGCAGTTGCTTCATTTAACTATGTGAAACAGGACATAGCGGATGTCAAAAAAAGATACATAAGTTTAGGGTTTCATCTTCATGAGATGGAGCTGTGCGGATACCATGAAGAATTAGGATATGACAATTTCTATGAGTGTATTGAAAAGAACTTTCATATGGATAAATCCGCAGTATCGCGTGTGATTGCGGTATGGAGGGAATTTTGCTCAAAAGGCGACTCAAATTCCGGGAAGGTGTGGATTGATGACAGATATGAGAAATATTCCTATTCCCAGTTGGTGGAAATGCTGCCATTAAAGGAAAAGGAACGTTTCAAGGTCAATGCTGATATGACAGTATCGCAGATTAGGAACTATAAGAGATCATTAAAAGAAAAAGCGAAAGAACAGAAAAGTTTGACGGACGCTTTAAATACCTTAGATACTTTGGTACAGACATCGAAAAAGAAAAAATCTGTTGCGACGTCGCAATCAGTTCCGGAGAAAAAGGTACTGCCGTATGAGAGAGGCTGCATTACTGGTAAAAGTCCAAGCGGAACCTGTGTGTGCTGTGGCTGTGGCGAAACAGTAGAATGCTGTGCTGACTGTGAGATAGACTGTAATGGAAGATGCGGATGGATCGAAGATAAAGAACCTGTTATAACACAGCCGGAACTTCCTGTCATGAAGAACATGACGCAGAGAGAAGAGTTTATAAACAGTTATAAGTCCTGGAACATTTGGTGTAGAAATGAGTGCACAGAAGAAACATTTTATCGCTATGATCTGCCGGATGGCTATGCAATCGTGGTAAAGAATTATCCGTACTATATAGAATGGACGAAAGAAGAAAGTGAAACAGAAGAATATTATCTTCTTGATTCTGGATATCGTCATTTTGCAGATTGTAAAACAAATATGACAGTGTTAAAAGAGCATTTAAAAAACATGAACAAGAAATAACAACCTGTCTGCACGGCAGCTCCACGACCGTAGCATCAAAGCAATGCAGACGATCGGTTCCTGGAAACGGGAATCAGAAAAAAAGAAGACCTGTGACGGCAATCACAAGGCTTCCGGGAAACATTTCTTAGAAATGCCACCAAAACAACAAATTTATTCTACGGCATTTCTAAGAAAAGTTCAATCTGAACAGACGTTTCCCTTTATTAATTTTTATGGAACCTTGATAACTGAATGGACTTGTGCGGGTGGAAGTATGAAATTCAGGACTTTCAGAAAGCCCCATTGACGGGGATAAAACGTAACAGTCACGAAAGAAAGGGGAGAAGACCGTGACGGGGCTGACAGGCTCTCGGCAGTGTGCGGTTATAGAACGCTGCCAAAAGAAAATAAGGGACGCAAATTTGTCCCTTATAAGCACAGGAAGATTATATATTGTTGGAATGTTACGAGGTGATGACTCTTTTGTTAGTAGTTACAATTATATACATAGTATCAATAACTATTCTATTTATTTATTGCTATAAAGTCAAGAAAGTGCAACGGGCTGCTGACAGAAATAGAAGAATATTAATAGATCATGCAACGGCACTTCTGATAAAGCAGGAATATTTTATATCTGCAATATGCAATGGAAATATACATGATCCAGGGTTTACCATAGAAATTTCGCATTTCCTGACAGACTATGTTTTTAAATGTATTTTAAAAGGTACTTTTGAAAGTGAAAGAATTGAAAAGGCGCATTTATGGCTGGTAATGAAATACCCGGAACTGTTTGAAATTTATAATACGATGGAAAATAAAGCATCGCTGACCAGCAGGATGCAAAAATGGGAAGACGTAGAAGAAAATCGGGTAAAGCGTTTTGAATTGGAAAATGGAGATGTGTGGGAAAAATATGTAGTGTGGCGGCAGAAAGCAGAAAGAGAAGGTAAAACGCCTTACGAAACAGACTGCATTTTTGAGGAAACAAGAAGTACGTTTTCTATATGGTGCCATTTAAAAAACAGAATACCATTTGAAATTATGCTTTTTTATGAAAGATGCTATGAAAAAATACGAAGAGGTGTAGCAGGAGTAAGTATGATGGATGATCTGAAAATATTTGAAGAACAAAACGGATCGCTCCAGGAAGAATATAATGCCTGGAGAAGACATGCAGAAAGATCAAATCTGCCACAGTACAAAATTGATTGTGCATTTCAGGAAGCAAGAAAAAATTTTTCCGTATATTGCAGTCTGAAAGAGACAATTCCTTTCCTTGTTATGTGCCGCTATGAATTGATATATAACCTTTTGGAAGGAACAACGATGTGATAAAG